>CANRMO010000148.1 GCA_947631755.1 uncultured Lachnospiraceae bacterium
GGGTGAGAGGACTTTTTTCGAGTACTTAAAGTGGCTGGCGGGAGATCTCCCGGAGAAAGGGCTGGAGGACATCGCAGGCCTTGTTTTCCGGGGGGAGGATAACCACATCTGCCGCACGGCGCCCCGGCCTGCGGTGGACATGGACGAGCTGGTTTTTCCCTACTCCAGCCTCAATGGCCTGGAGCATGCGATCCTGTACTATGAGAGTATCCGGGGCTGTCCGTTCTCCTGTAGTTACTGTCTCTCTTCCATAGAAAAAGCGGTGCGGATAAAAAATCCGCAAAAAACGAAAGAGGAGCTGAAGTTCTTTTTAGAGAACCGTGTGCCCCAGGTCAAATTCGTTGACCGCACATTTAATTGCAATCACGCCTATGCCTATGAAGTGTGGGAGTACATCGGGGAGCATGACAACGGCGTGACAAATTTTCATTTTGAAATCGGGGGCGATCTCCTGCGGGAAGAAGATTTTCTGCTCTTTGATACATTCCGCCCGGGGCTTGTACAGTTTGAGATCGGCGTGCAGTCCACAAATCCACAGACGATCCAGGCCATCCGCCGGATCATGGATCTGCAAAAACTCCGCTCCAACATAGAGCGGGTACGGCGGAAGAGGAACATCCATATACATCTGGATCTGATCGCCGGGTTGCCCTGTGAAGATTATGAGAGTTTCCGGCGGTCCTTTAATGATGTGTACGGGATGAAACCAGATCAGCTCCAGCTCGGATTTTTGAAGGTACTGGATGGTTCCCGCATGGAGGAGGAAAAGGAAGAATACGATGTGCGCCACAGTTCATGGCCGCCCTATGAAGTGCTCTCTACCCGGTGGCTGTCCTATGGGGACATACGGCAGTTGAAAGGGGTGGAGGAAATGGTGGAGGTGTACTACAACAGCTTTCAGTTTTCCGCTTCTATGGCCTTTCTGGTCCGCTTTTTTTCCTCACCTTTTGATATGTACCGGGAGATGGCGGAATATTACAGAGAAAAAGGCCTTTTAGAGAAAAAGCAGAGCCGCGCGGAGCGGTATCGGATACTCTGGGAGTTTTCTCTGGAAACGTGTGAAATTTCCGGTGCAGAACGGGAAGACTTTAGGCAGATGATAACATACGACCTTTATAGCAGAGAATACGTGAAAAATCCGCCGGAGTTTGTGAGAGGGCGCACAGAGGAGCAGAAGAGGCGGATCTGGGACTTTTTTGACAGGGAGAATACCGGAACCGAATATCTGTCCGGTTATGAGGGATTTCGGACCAGGCAGTTATACCATATGGTGTACATCAATGAATTTACTGTTGACATAGGGGAAATGCTCCGGACTGGGCAGCTTGTCCGCACCGGGCCGGCTGGCCTTATGTTTGATTATAGGAAGAGAGATCCGCTGAACCACTCGGCAAAGGTCACCCGGGTCGTCATTGATAGGAGGAAAGCACCTCCCGGAGAGCGCGGATGATCGTCTGTTTCCGGGGATGCAGGCCGGTTTCCGTATCGCGGATCAGGGAAGTGATCTGTTCCGGCTGATCCAGGCGGAGATAGACTTCGGCCAGTTCGGTGTAGTCGCTGACTTTCCGGGAGCCGTAGCGGAGGGCGAGAAGATAGGTGTCCCTGGCGGCCTCGTATAATTTTTCCTGCTCATATGAGCGGGCCAGATCCGTGACAGCGATAAGAAAGGCGTTAAAATTTTCATCATATTCAGATAAAGTCTTGAAATTTCCGACGCCATATGCTAATTTTAAATCTGTGTTGGAATATTCCGACAGATCCACCATGGGATTTTTGATAATCTGCCGTATGTGGCCGATATTATATTCAATGGTGCTGCTGGTGCGGTCTGTCCGGGGGATTTCCGCTTCCTCTATGTGGAGGATGGGGAGATCCGAGTAATCTTTGTTCCGGGTGTGGTTGGCTTCTCGCTCAAGTGCCCAGAACTCCTCAGTAGCTTTTTGTTCTGCCCTTGTGCTCTTGCGCTTCTCATAGTGCAGCCAGGCGCAGAAAATGAGGAAAGCAGTAAAATATGCTAAAATGGATTTCATAATGGATACATCCTTTCAGGAAGGGGGAGATTTGATGTTCAACCGTAAAAAACAGCGTCTGATCGCTGCTATTATTTGTGGCGTCGTTATCTTTGCCATGGTTTTAGGTCTGATCGCTTCTATTGCATAAGAAGCAGCGCCTGTATCCCTTCATGTATAGTGTAATACAGGTTGTCGATTTGTGCAAGAGCAAACAAAAGGAGGGTTTTTTTTGAGAAAACAGAGATTTGGTCCGGCTTTTCTAGTCCTTGGCATTATGTTTCTGATGATTGCCGCCTATGTGGTCTGGGCGTATGAGAGTGTAAAACCAGCCAGTGATAAGATCTGCAACGGGGTTTACATTGACAATATCAATATCAGCGGCATGACAAAAGAAGAGGCAGGGAAGGTATTGCAGGCCCATATAGAGAAACTGACTGCGCAGACGCTGGAAGTGGATGTGAACGGCCAGATTGTCAGCACTACCCTGGGGGCGCTCGGGTACAAGGGCGATGCCGGGGACGCGATTGAACAGGCGCTGCGGGTCGGCAAAGAGGGCGGCCTGTTCAGCAATTATGCCCACATCAAAGCGGTAGAGGCGGAAAATGTTGTGTTTCCTCTGGAATTCTCTTATTCCGAAAAAAAAGTGAAGAAATTTGTGAAAAATCAGTGTGGCAAAAAGTGCACAAATGCCGTTGACGCAAAAATTAAAATGAAAAACGGTAAGCTGGTATACACCGAGTCAAAGGATGGTGTTACGATAGATACCGACGCGACAATCAAAAGCATCCAGGAGGCGCTCCGGACCCAGGAGGACACCGGGCCCATCCGGGTTTCGGCTACCGTGTTGCTCCAGAAAGCCACGGTCGACAGGGAACTGGCCTCCCGCTGCAACGATAAATTGGGGACATTTTCCACGAAGTTTAATGCCGGGAACATCGGCCGCTCGAAAAATGTGGCAAATGCGGCGCGGCTGATTAATGGCACGGTTATCAAGCCGGGAGAGACCTTTTCAGTACACGATGCGATTTCGCCCATGACGGAAAAAAACGGATACTATGCTGCGCCGTCCTACAGCAACGGCCAGGTGGTTGACTCGATCGGGGGAGGCGTCTGCCAGGTCTCCACTACATTGTATAATGCTGTTCTGATGGCAGAACTGGAAGTGGTAGAGAGAAGTCCCCACTCAATGGTTGTGTCTTATGTAGAGCCATCCATGGATGCCGCCATTGCCGGGGATTATAAGGATTTAAAGTTCCGCAATGACTCGGATGTCCCTGTGTTTATCGAGGGGGGCACGTATTCGGGCACCATTTATTTCAATGTGTACGGAGAGGAGACGCGGAGCGCGGACCGCAAGGTCAAGTTTGAGTCGGAAGTCACCGAGACCATTGAGCCGGGAGCGGACAAAGTGACCTATGATAAAACGAAGCCGTCCTCTTATGAGGCCGTCACTCAGGAGGCGCACATCGGCTATAAGGCGGTGCTGTGGAAGATTGTGACAGAGAACGGCGAGACGGAGAAGACCCAGGTCAACAGCAGTACTTACCAGGCAGAGCCGAGATATGTGACCAGGGGAGCGATGACGGCGACTCCGACGCCGAAAAAAGACGATAAGGACAATAAAGATAAGGATGACGGCAAAAAGCCGAAAGAGACGGCCGCCCCATCCAGGACAGCGGCTCCAAGGCAGACACAGAAACCGAAAGAGACGGCTGCCCCGAAGGCGACGGATGCGCCGGCCACACCCGAGCCCACAGCGGCTCCCGCGACAGAATTGCAGTAGCATTACAGCAGTATTTTGGAAATATTGCAAAGAGGGGACGGATGACAGATGGAGACAGGAAAAATTCCAGAGAACATATTAAAACGGTCTGTGTTTCAGAAATTAACTGTGAAGAGGCCGGAAGTGCTTGTACACTCTGGTGTGGGTGAGGATTGCAGTGTGTTGTCGGCGGGGGACGAGGCGATTGTCCTCTCTACGGACCCAATCACGGGGGCGGCAAAAGACATAGGGAAACTGGCATTTCACGTCACGGCGAATGATATTGCATCATCGGGCGCCGAGCTGATTGGGATACTTCTGACTATTATTTTCCCGCTCGGCAGTTCTGAGGAGGAATTGCGGCAGATCATGGGCGAGGTGGCCGGACTGGCAGAGAGGTATCAGGTTGAGATACTGGGAGGGCACACAGAGGTGTCCGGCGCGGTGAATCAGACGCTGGTCTCCGTCACCGGCGTGGGAAGAGCAAAGAGAGATAAAGTGATCCGGACCGGAGGGCTCCGGGCCGGACAGGATCTGGTAGTGACGAAATGGATCGGTCTGGAGGGGACGTCGATCCTGGCGAAAGAATACGGGGAGAAGCTGGCGGAAAAACTGCCGCCGGACATGATCTTGCGGGCGGGAGAGTTTGACCAGTATCTCAGTGTGATCCCAGATGCAAAAGTTGCCGTGGCGTCTGGCGTCTCTGCTATGCATGATGTGACGGAGGGCGGGATTTTCGGCGCTCTCTGGGAGATGGCAGCCGCCTCCGGCGTCGGGGTCGAGGTGGATTTGAAAAGGATCCCTATCCGCCAGGAGACAATCGAAGTGTGCGAGGTGTTTGACATTAACCCCTATATGTTGATTTCCAGCGGATCTATGCTGATCGGTACGGACCGCGGCGGGCGTCTGGTGGAGGAACTGGACCGGGCGGGGATCCACGCGGCTGTAGTGGGGCGCGCGACGGAAGGAAATGACCGGATTGTGATAAATGGCGGGGAGAGGCGGTTTCTCGGGCCGCCGAAAATGGATGAGCTGTTTCGCGCAAAGATGCCGTGACGGCCGGGATGGAGGTTACATAGTATAATGAATGAAAAGATTTTGAGGATCATTGCGAAAAACGGCAAGTTGTCCACGGAGGACCTGGCCGCGATGCTGTCTGCGGAGCCGGGGGAGATCCGCGCGGCGATAGAGGAGATGGAGAGAGAGGGCGTGATCTGTGGGTATCCTACGCTGATCAACTGGGATAAAGCGGAATGCGAGAGGGTCACAGCGCTGATCGAGGTGAAAGTTTCGCCGGAACGGGGCAGGGGATTCGATAAAGTGGCGGAGAGGATCTACCAGTTCGAAGAGGTGGAGAGCCTGTACCTCATGAGCGGGGGATTTGACTTGACAGTGATCATTGTCGGTGAGACGATGAGGGAAGTCGCCAGGTTTGTGTCTACAAAACTGGCGCCGATGGAGTCGATCATGAGTACGGCCACGCATTTTGTGCTGAAGAAGTATAAAGAACACGGACTGCCTCTTGTCCAGGAGCGGGCAGCGGATGAAAGGCAGTTGATCACACCATGAGAAATCCATTATCGTCAGCAGTGACAGAGTTAGAACCCTCGGGGATCCGCCGGTTTTTTGATATCGCAAACACGATGGACCATGTGATATCCCTGGGGGTGGGAGAGCCGGACTTTGACACGCCGTGGCATGTCAGGGAAGAGGGGATCTATTCGCTGGAAAAGGGGCGCACATTCTACACATCCAATGCGGGGATGACGGAGCTCAGGAACGAGATCAGCAGGTATCTTGGACGCCGTTTTCATCTGCCCTATACGCCGGATGAGGTGCTCGTGACTGTGGGGGGCAGCGAGGCCATTGACGTCGCGTTCCGCACCATGCTGGATCCGGGCGACGAGGTGATCGTCCCGGAACCCTGCTTTGTCTCCTATGCTCCCTGTGCCAAAATGGCGGGCGGGGTTCCGGTGAGCCTCCCGCTGGAGGAAAAGGACTGCTTTAAACTGACGCGGGAAAAACTTTTATCGGCGATTACAGAGAAAACGAAAATACTTGTACTCCCCTTTCCGAATAACCCGACAGGGGCCATTATGACAGCGGAGGAGCTGCAGGACATCGCAGACATTGTGAGAGAGCGTGATTTGTTTGTACTCTCTGATGAGATTTATTCGGAGCTCAGTTACCAGGGAGATCATGTGTCCATCGCCTCCCTTCCCGGCATGGCGGAGAGAACGGTGGTCATCAACGGTTTTTCCAAATCTTATGCCATGACCGGCTGGAGGCTGGGATATGCAGCTGCCCCGGAGGAGATCATCCGGCAGATGACGAAAGTGCATCAGTATGTGATTATGTGTGCGCCGACCACGAGCCAGTATGCGGCGGTTGAGGCGCTCCGGAATGGTGACAGGGATGTGGCCCGGATGAGGGAGAGCTATGATGAGAGAAGACGCTTTCTCGTAAAAGAATTAAATCAGATGGGG
>CANRMO010000149.1 GCA_947631755.1 uncultured Lachnospiraceae bacterium
GATACCGCCTGAATACCGGCGCTGGAACCTGTCGGATTATAGGTAACTTTAATGTCCCCATGTTCTTCCATGTAGGCTTCGCTCAGAAATCCGATGACCTTTTCCATTGAGGTGGAACCGTCTGTTGATACGGTCTGTGAAGCCCCGGCTTTCTTATTGTCCGTACCTGTTTTGCCGGATGAATCGTCTGTACCGCACCCGGCCATGACCCCTGCAAGCAATGTCACTACAGCAGCAAACGCAATGATTTTTTTCATAAATAACACACTCCTTTGAAATAATTTTTTGTACGGGTACATTATAGATCAGCCAATGTTAATTCCAAAAGCGCGTGTATGTTAATTCTAAGTTACAGTTTTTAAATCCATCCTTGAAAGCTCCGCCATTTTCCGTTACAATAAAATGGCAGTGCAAAAAATATGCGCTTGCCAATTACATATACATTGGCTGTCAGAAAAAGCGAGAGCGCGGAAATGAGGATAAGATGGATATCGTTAAGAAAATAGCAGGGGAATTGAAAATAAAAACCTGGCAGGTGGAGGCTGTAGTGAAACTGATCGATGAGGGGAACACGATCCCCTTTATTGCCAGATACCGCAAGGAGCAGCACGGCACGCTGGATGACGAGCAGCTCCGCAGCCTGGATGAGCGGCTGACTTATCTCCGAAATCTCGAGGAGAGAAAAGAGACAGTCCTCGCCAGCATAGAGGAGCAGGGGAAACTGACGCCGGAACTGAGAGAGCAGATCGCGGCCGCGGAGACCCAGGTTGTGCTGGAGGATCTGTACCGTCCTTACCGCCCGAAGCGGCGCACAAGGGCGACGATCGCGAAAGAGAAAGGACTGGAGGGACTGGCCAATATCATTCTGCTCCAGATGACGGGGGAGAGCCTGGAAAATGAGGCCGCCGCTTACGTGGATGAGGAGAAAGGGGTTGCGACGGCAGAGGAGGCCATACAGGGGGCCATGGATATCATAGCCGAATCCATCGCAGACGAGGCAGATTACCGGATGGAGATCCGGAGAAGGACGGCGGAGAAAGGAATCCTCACCTCGACGGCAAAAAATCCGGAAGAAAAATCCGTGTATGAAAATTATTATGATTTTGAGAGCAGAATATCCAAATTGTCCGGCTATCAGGTGCTGGCCATCAACCGCGGGGAAAAGGAGAAAATACTCACGGTCAAAGTGGAGGCACCGGAAGAAGATATCCTGCGTTATTTGAACAAAAAAGTGATCCTGCACGACAATAAAAATACGACGCCCTGTCTGGAGGAGACTGTGAGAGACAGTTACAGCCGTCTGATTGCGCCCTCGATCGAGCGGGAGATCCGCAATGAGCTGACGGAAAAAGCGGAAGACGGTGCGATCCGCGTATTCGGGAAAAATCTGGAGCAGCTTTTGATGCAGCCTCCGATCGCGGGCAAAGTAGTCCTCGGATGGGATCCGGCATTCCGCACCGGCTGTAAGCTGGCCGTGGTGGATGAGACGGGAAAGGTGCTGGATACTGTTGTCGTATATCCCACCGAGCCGCAGAATAAAATTGCAGAGACAAAACGGATCGTAAAAGGATTGATTGAGAAATATCACATCAGCCTGATATCTGTGGGGAACGGAACCGCTTCCCGGGAATCGGAGCAGATCATAGTAGATATGCTGAAAGAGATCAACCGGCCGGTGCAATATATTATCACAAATGAGGCGGGGGCATCTGTGTACTCGGCGAGCAAGCTTGCCACAGAAGAATTTCCATCCTTTGATGTCGGCCAGAGAAGTGCGATCTCGATTGCGAGGCGCCTGCAGGATCCGCTGGCAGAGCTTGTAAAGATCGATCCGAAAAGTATCGGCGTCGGGCAGTATCAGCATGATATGAACCAGAAAAAGCTGAGTGAGGCACTGGGCAACGTGGTGGAGGACTGTGTAAATAATGTGGGCGTAGATGTGAATACGGCGTCTGCCTCGCTTCTCGAATATGTGTCCGGCATCTCAAAATCTATTGCTAAAAACATCGTGTCGTACCGTGAGGAGAACGGAAAATTCAAGAGCCGCAGGGAATTTCTCAAAGTTGCCAAACTGGGGCCAAAGGCATATGAACAGTGCGCGGGATTTATGCGCATTTCAGATGGGAAAAATCCGCTGGATGCCACCAGTGTCCATCCGGAATCCTACGATGCCGCCATGGAACTACTGGAGTCCCTCGGTTTTCATTCTGAGGATGTCCGTGGTGGTGTGACGGGGCTCTCTCTTGTGACAAAGGACAGAAAAAAACTGGCGGACAGGCTGGGACTCGGTGAGGCCACGCTGGATGATATCATCAAGGAGCTGGAAAAGCCGGGCCGGGATCCCAGGGATGAGATGCCAAAGCCAATCCTCAGAACTGACGTCATGGAGATGAAGGATTTACAGGAGGGCATGGTTCTGAAAGGTACTGTCCGCAATGTCATTGATTTTGGTGCTTTTGTGGATATCGGCGTCCACCAGGACGGCCTTGTGCATATTTCACAGCTCACAGACAAAAAATTTGTGAAACATCCTCTGGATGTGGTGAGCGTCGGGGATATTGTAGAGGTCAGGGTTCTTGGCGTGGATATGGCGAAAAAGAGGATTCAGCTTTCCATGATTTTATAGAAAGAAACAGCCCGGCTGCAGCCGGGCTGTTTTAACAGGGGGCAGCGCCTGTGTGCCAGATCCGCGGATACACAGGCCGGACAGTTCAGACGGCGAGTACGACCAGGCCGTCTTTGTTGTACACAACGTCATAAGTCTCATACATTTCCTGGATATCCGGGATCTGATAGGTTCCCCATTCCCAGGAACCGAGGACGATGTAGTCTACCTCGTGCTGTTCAAGCAGGTCGTCCCGCCTTGTGCTGTCCTGATACATTGCCTCTACATCGGCCTGGCTCTGTGCGTAGTCGATGCCGTGAAAGTAGAGAAAAGTGCCCGATCCACAGACGATATTCCGGCCGGTCAGTGACGCCACAGCGTTGTTATGGTTGTCGGCGGTGAGGAAAATGTCGGTCGGCTCTGTATTCTCTTCGATCCACTGGCACATTTCTACATATGTTTTGTCATATAATTCATAATCGGAGACATACTCCCTTCCTAAAGTCAGCAGGGCGGCAAAGGAGGCGAGCGCGGCAGTGGCTGTGACACCGGCGATCCGCAGGTGCTGTCCATATTTGTTCGACAGTTGTGGAATGGTCTCCCACACAAAATCTGCCACTGCAATACAGAAGAAAAGATAGGCCACGAGCAGCAGTTTATTGTTGTCGTATGGATTTGGCTGGAACAGGATAAACTCACAGATCAGCCAGAGCAGACAGCCCGGCAGGGCGATACGGATCTGTCTGGGAGAGCCATATATCAGCATGAGGAGCGACAGGATAAACATGATACCGAGATTTTTTATATAGAATATCAGATAACCGTCCCCTTCGTTTGCCCAGTTAAAAGAACCACGCACAAATTGTTCTCCCTGTGCCTGCTGGAATGTAAAACCAAGGAGCTGGGGCAGGGCACAGACAATCACCACGCCGAGGAAAATCCCCCAGGTCATGATGGTCTTTTTTGAAAATCCCTTGCGGAGACTGTAGGCCAGTATCCCGGCGAAAGCAGCGAGAATACAGCAGCCAATTATTAGGAGAACACTGCCCTTCAACGGCTTATTCGACAGTTGTAGTTTGCCGATCACAGACATGCCGGTGACAAAGGCTGCCACGGCGGCAAGGCGAAAGAGGCTGAAATTTGTTTTCCCGGTTTTTTTTGTTTTATCGGAGGGTGATTTCTTAGATGATGGGAAATTCTGATATAGATCTTGTAACAGGAAAACGGCGCAGATCACACCGAGGGCCAGGAAAGAATGGGTGTGGATCAGTACCAGCCCCCCCGCGAGAACCCCGCCCAGTATAAAATATTCTGTGTTGGCGGTTTTTCTTGCTTTTACCAGAAGGAGAAGCAGTGGAAAGAGGATGGCCCAGCCAAAGAGGGTCGCGCGCTGAGGGATCAGCATATCGCAGATGATATTGTGCCACTGAATGTTTTCATCGACGTAATTGGTGGGCGTCTTATAAAATTCGGTAAAGATGCGCCGGAAATTTTCACTGTGAAAGCCTTTGTTTATGAAATAGCAGAAACCGAAACCGCCGTTGAAGAAGAAAAGGACAAAGGCGAGAATGGATTTTCCGCGGCAGGATTTATTTACGACAAAAAGGAGTTCTTTCGTCAGCGCATACATGCCGAAAAATACCTGGAGCAGCGCCACATACATCGGCAGGAGATAGGCGGCCCTTAGAGAACTCCCCCAGATATAGATACTGGAAGAGATGCTGTCAGACAGGAAAGGATAGGCAAGTTTTGTCCCCGGCAGCAGGGAGTATTCCGGCGGGAAGATCTGTTGTTTTGCCAGGCTTGTGATGAACCCCAGATGCATATTCATATCCCCATAAGTGCTCTGTCCACAGTGCAGCGAGCCGTCTACACTGGGAAGGGTGTGTTGATTTAACATGATCACCACGAAGATATAGAGTGGGATCAGCAGGAACAGAACCGGGTCATTGAGAAAAATATCCCGGGGGCGAAAAGACAGTTTTGCCCGGATCTGTGAAATGCCGTCCCAGTGTTTTTTTTCGCGAGAAAAACATACTGCCGTGATCAGGATAAAAGCAAACAGGGCAAACAGATGTGCAGTGACGGAAAAATCAACAAAAAAGGCAAACAGGGCGGGAAGCCACTGCAGGGAGAAACTGCCGAGCACACTTCCCATCAAAATGGTAAACCCCATTTTTTCTCTGTGAAAAAAGCAAATGCTGATTATTATCCCCAATATCTGAAAAAGAACAAAATAACTTATCCCTACTATAGTTCCACTTACTGAGCCAAACATAATTTTCCTCCGTTTTTGTGATTTCCCATATTTTAATAGCTGCGGGAAGTAATTTTCCAACCTTGCTTTTATTTTATAAAAAATGGTTCTACTTGTCAACGAAACCGGCATTTGATATACTGGTAGAGTATTTTGTGATTAACCATACTTTTGAGGAAGAAGTGAGGATGGAGGAAATTATGTCAATTAATTTGGATATTATGCTGGATTGGAAATCGCTGAATCAATTTTTGCTCTACCACAATTATATGAGGCCATCCGGGATCATTGGGCTGGTCATCAGCATTGCCGCTGTCGTGGCGCTCTGTGTGGAGTGGGGCCTGTGGACAATGCCCCAGAAAGTGATGCTGGCTGCCCTGGCGCTGCTGTTTACTGTCCTGCAGCCGCTGATGCTGTTAAGCAAGGGGAGGCGCCAGCTCCAGATGGACGAATTTCAGATTCCCTTTCACTATCTGTTTGATGAAAATGGAGTGACGATCAGCCAGAAAGACCAGAGACAGGAGTTTACCTGGGCGGATGTGAGAAAGATCGTTTACCGCAAAAACAGTATATATGTGTATATGTCGTCGATCAGCGCATTTGTCATCCCGGCTGCACAGTGCGGGGGCCAGTTTGAGGACCTGGTAAAGCTGACGAGAGAAAAAAGGGTGAAATGATACAGAGTTTATGATGTGGAGGTTTGATTTGGTCTACGAAAGTTTTGGCGAAGAAGAAACATTTAGGATCGGCCGTGAGCTGGGAGAGCGGGCGCGTCCCGGGGATATTTTTCTGCTGGAGGGCGATCTCGGTGTCGGGAAAACTGTTTTTGCAAAGGGATTTGCCGCGGGGCTTTTGATCAATGAACCGGTCACAAGTCCGACATTTACTGTGATCCAGGAGTATGAAGAGGGGAAATTCCCCCTCTATCATTTTGATGTGTACCGGATAGAAGATGTGGAAGAGATGTTTGAGATCGGTTACGAGAGTTATTTTTTCGGGGAGGGGGTGTGCCTGGTGGATTTCTGGGCCCCCTGGTGCGGTCCCTGCCGGATGGTGGGCATCGCCCTGGAGGAGCTGGAGGACGAGCTGCCCTTCGTCAGCATCGTCAAGGTCAATGTGGATGAGGAGCCGGAGCTGGCGGAGCGCTTCGACGTCAACGGCATACCGGACCTCTACTACTACAAGGACGGCGAGGTCATCACCCACTGTCCCGGCTCCGTCCCC
>CANRMO010000150.1 GCA_947631755.1 uncultured Lachnospiraceae bacterium
CCCTATTGTGAATACCGTGCCCTACAAGCATTTCATCCTGACCCCTTACCGGCAATATATGTACAGCTACCCCCACAAGACCGCCTACCGGGAATTAAGCGGAATTTCTTTTGACGGGGTCTTGGCAGAGCTTGCCGGCGGGGAGAATAGCCTGTATTTCCATATCCCATTCTGCCAGAGCAAATGCGGCTACTGCAATCTGTTCTCGGTGGCAGGGATATCCGGCCAGACATCAATTATGGAAGATTATGTTGACGCCATGGAACGCCAGGCAATCCAGTACGCAGACGTCATGCCGCCAGGAGTGGCATTCCGGGATCTGACATTGGGGGGCGGCACCCCTCTTATACTGCCTGAATCTTTGCTGGAGCGAATTTTTTGCATGGCGGAAAAACAGTTTGGTTTCCGCCCCGGAGAAATCCCGGTGATCGTAGAAACCTCGCCAAACCAGACAGACCGTCAGAAACTCCTGCTGCTGAAAAAATATGGCGTGACAAGGATCAGTATCGGCGTACAGAGTTTCCTTGAGAGCGAACTTAAGACACTCTGCCGCTTCCATTCCGCCGAAAGAGCCGCAAGGGCTCTGGCCTGTATCCGTGACGTGGGATTTGACTGTGTAAACATGGATATCATATACGGAATACCCGGGCAGACGAGAGAAAGCCTTCTGTCCTCACTCCAAAAGGCGCTGGAATATAAACCGGATGAATTATTTGTCTACCCCCTCTATGTCAAGGCAGGCACGCACCTCGCAAAAAGCGGGGTAATGAGAAAACCAGATGCTGTGGATCTGTACCGCTGTGCCAGGGATTTTCTTCTGGAGCACGGCTACCGCCAGGATTCCATGAGGCGTTTTGTGCACACCGGGACAGACGGACGGACCGCCCGTTCCAGTGACACCAGCCTTTCCCTGTGCGGCTTTGGCAACACGGTCTCCGTCGGCTGCGGTGGGAGAAGTTATATCGGAAATCTCCACTTCTGCGCACCCTACGGCGTCGGCGCCGGCTACTGCCTTGACCGGCTGAGAGATTATATTTCCACCAAAGACCACCTGGCTGTCACACACGGCTATCTGTTAAATGAAAAAGAGCGCAAAAGGAGATACGCGGTCCGGCATATCCTATTCGGAAAGGGCATTATGCGCAGCGACTATTCCAGCCATTTTGGAAGAGATGTGCTCGAAGACTTCCAGATGATACAGAAGTGGTCGTCGGATGGCTATGTAACGATAACAGAAGATTTTATCACCCTCACACAGGAGGGCGTCCTCCTGTCGGATTATCTGGGGCCGTGGTTTATCTCAGACGAGGTTGCGGAGAGGATGGAACAGTGGAACAGATAAAACAGTGGCACTACCGGGGAAGCCTGAAATCTTGTAATTATTCGTGCTCTTATTGCCCGTTCTCAAAAAAACCGGCGGACAGTCGGAATGCCCTTGAGCGGGACAGGCAGGCCCTCTCGCATTTTGTGGACCGGATGCTGGGCGGATTCCGGAACCGCACAGATCATCCGCTGCCGCCGGATCACTGCGCTGTCCAGATCGTGCCCTATGGCGAAGCGCTCATCCACAAGTATTACTGGCAGGAGATGGCGCGGCTGTGCACCGGCGCGCACATTGACGCCGTCGGCGCACAGACAAATCTCAGTTTCAATATTGATACTATGTTATCGGAATATATTTCCCACGGCGGAAACACACAAAAGCTCCGTCTCTGGTGTACATTCCACCCCGAAATGACCGATGTGGAACACTTTGCCTCACAGTGCCGGAAACTGGCCGGGCACCACATCCTCTATTGCGCGGGGGCAGTGGGGAATCCCTCTCACAAAAAGGAGATTGCGGCTCTGAAAAAATCCCTTGATGAAATAGATGGAACGCCCTATCTCTGGATCAATAAAATGGACGGACTGCAGCGAAATTATACCGACTGTGAGAGAGAATTCTTTTTGCAGATTGATGAATATTTTGGAAATGAGCTGCGGGCTCACCGGGCAGACTGCCTGCACTGCGGCGGAAACCGTTTTGTGGAGGCGGACGGGCAGATGTTCCGCTGCAATGTAGACAGACGAAGTATCGGAAACCTGTACAGACCCGCCTTCAACCGACCGGAGAGCGCACCGGAAACTGCGCCTTTGACAAAGCGGTGCAGCTGTTATCTCGCCTACGCTGGCAGGCCGGAAACGGATCTCTTATTCTTCCATCCCTATCCGGCATTCCGCATCCCCCGCTACCCCAAAGCAGTGTTCTTTGACGTTGACGGAACGCTTGTGCCACCCGGGCAGAATCAGATTTCGGAAGAAACTCGGAGAAAACTATCGCGGCTTGCCTCCCACAGCGCCCTCTTTGCCGCAACCTCGCTTCCCTATCCGGACGCTATGAGAAAACTGAACGGTGCCGGACAACTTTTCAGCGGCGGTGTATTTGCCGACGGCGGAATGTGCCGGCTGCGTGACGGAATCCAGGCGGGAACTGGCTCTCCCCGGAAATTCTTCCGCGAATTTGTGATCAGCGCGGACAATCTCCGCCACATCCGCCCGGACAACCTAAAAAAACAGGCGGGAACATATGGCTACACATTAAAATTATACCCCTCATCCAAAAAAGACCCGGCACACACAGGCACGGATCCACAGGAATACTCTTATATAAAAATCACATTGTCATTTCACAAAAACCGCGCGCGCAAATACTGTGGCGGCAATCCATTATCACACCATATGAGACAGACAGCGGTGGAGCTCGGCCTGATCCGCCAGAACCAGACTCCCAGCGGACATGACGCAGAAAATATGTACATATCCCACGGCATGAAGATCACACTGGAAGAAAACTGTATCCAGATCACCTCCGCAGCGGCGGGAAAAAGGGAGGGAATCCTCTCCATCTGTGACCACATGGGCTGGAAAAAAGATGATATAGCGGTATTTGGCAATTCGGAGAACGACATTCCCATGCTCTCCTATTTTCCTTTCTCTGTGGCAGTCGATCCCTCCGGCGATGAGGTGACACGGGCGGCCGCATATGTAATCCGCAGGGATTAGAAGATTCTCATAATCTCTTCGCCTTATACATTCCTATCAGCCAGAACAAAACCCCCGCCACCATATATCCCTGGGCCTCCTGGGAAAATAACCCTCCATTTTGCAGCGCAGAGTAAAAAAAGGAATCATATTTGTCCGGCTGTTCCATGCTGTTCAGCGCAAAGAAATTGTATAGTTCCACATTGGAGAGCATGATATAAAACATGATCACGAGCATGGAGAGCGACACGGTCCCAAAAGTAAAATTGAGAAAAAAAGCAAGGCCGCACAGCATAAAACTGATCACAAGCATCTCCCCAAACAGATCATCCGACCAGTGGAAGAGCTGGTGCTGGAGAAGCAGGCAGGGCACATTCATCGCCCAGAACACAAAACTTACGGCGAGAATCCCTTTTCCGAGAATCAGGATCTCCCGTCCCTCCCCCTCCACATATTCCCGATGGAACATACAGATCCATATCACTGACAGCATCGGCACAAACTGGTAGCAAATTTTCTGTACCGTCAGAAAACGCAGCTCTGCGTCTTCCTCAGAGAGATTGAGAAAGTATGCAAGCAGGGGAATAAAAATAAAGTATCCGATCAGTGGGAGGTAAAATGTCAGCCCCATCCCCTTGATCTGCAATTGTAATCGTCTGAACATAATTTCCCTCATTTCCGGCCTGTCCTCTTTTTACGGACAGCCCTGTATTAAAAACGCAGTTTATCAGGCTATGTCTTTGATCATGCACATATATCCGTCCTCCATATTGGGAGCAAGCGGGATCAGATTTTCACTCTCCCGGTTCGTCAATACACGGTAGAAGATCTCACCGTCCTCTTCGTACTGCTTCTCAATAAAGTACCCACTCTCCTCACCGTCCGCCTCCCCGGGGAGCTCACTTTTTTTACAGGCATATACTTTTCCTGCCGCTTTCTGCGCAAGTTCGCGGCAGCTAAATACCCCGAGAAGCCGTCCCTCTTTCATCACGATCACGGAATCACAACATGCCTCAATATCCTCTACAATATGTGTCGATATAATGACTGTCTCATTTTTCCCGAGTCCCGAGACAATATTTTTAAAATGCATCCGCTCCTCCGGATCGAGCCCCGCCGTCGGCTCGTCAAACAAGATCAGTTCCGGGTTGTCAATCAGCGCCTGGGCAATTCCCACCCGCCGCATCATGCCGCCGGACAGCTTGCGTCCCACCGTTTTCTCCGAGCCAGTCATATTGACGGCCGCCAGGCAAGACTTGATCGTATCCTTGATCTGGCTGCGCTTCACTCTTTTCAGATTGCAGAAATAACGCATGGAATCCCATACAGTCAGCTCTTTATACAGCCCGAAAAATTGTGGCAGATATCCGATCTTTGTTTTGCTCCTCCTCTTGGAAGATACGCCATTGATCTCAATCTTCCCGCCGTTGATCGGATATAGGTTTGTCAGACAGCGCATCAGCGTAGTCTTGCCCGCGCCGTTTGAACCGAGCAGGCCGTATATGCCCTTGTCCAGTTCACAGGTGATGTCTGAAAGGATTTCTTTCCTCCCAAATCTTTTGTATACGTGTTTAATGGAAATCATCTTCTGCCACCTCTTTCTCTTCTTTCTTTTCTTCCTCTTCCACCAGCAGGTCATCATATGGTATCTTCCCCGTCTTCAGAAACCACTGATAGCTCTTGGTACAAGGCCACTTTAACACCAAATGATCTTTACCGAAACAACGGTATTGTTCATGAATTCCAAACGCTATCCCATCATAAAAAATTGTCTTCCCCTGCAGCGAATTTTCCCGGATAAACGTCTCCCAGTCCTGCATAGCCGTACTTCTCTTATCTGTAGGCGCAAATTTCACTCCGGCTGTTGTGTACACAAGAGTTGCCCCCGCAATCTCTTTTTTCCGCACAAATGCATTTGCCACCAGCGTCACGCCGTCGCTCCTGCCCCGAAAATGGTTCCTCCCCACCTCCGGCAGATTACAGTACACCGTGTGCCCGCTCTCCACCTTTATATCATAGTCCGCCTCATAACCGAGTCCCTCCAGTGCGGGACCACAGTAATACTGTCTTATCAATTCCTCCTCCGCCAGAGACCCCAGCTCCTCCCGTATGTCCTCCGGTATATCAGGTACAGAAGGCTCGTCGTCTTCCCAGTTAAAATACAGATACCTCTCCCCCGAAAACGGCAGATAGGCAAAGTACGCCGGAAGCCTCACCGCCTGGGAAGTGGAATAGTGCACTTTTGACGCCCCGCGGTAGCGGAATACAAAGAAGGAATGTTCTCTGCCGCTGTCAGGACGGAGGACAACCCGGTCCCCCTCCTGCGTAAAAGGCACTCTCTCCCCGTACTCATCCTTTACCTCCGCAACCCGGTACTCATGCCGGAGCGCAAATGTATATCTATCCAGATCAGCCGTATCCACATAGACTTTTACACTGGCACTCAGAACCCGCCCTGCACTCAGCTCCGCTTCATATTTTGTGATATGGAAATCTTCAACTGGAAGATAGTTGTCATATGTACCCACGCATTCCGGATGCCCTGAATAATAGGTATCCTCCTCACTGCTTGCATCCTGACTACTATCTACATCCATATGGCTTGCACCGGACGGCTGCATATACAAAATCAAAAACAAAGCGCTCACCACTGCCAGACATGCCGTCACCAGCTTTTTCCGTCTGCGCACCGTATGGAAGATAATAATTGTCAGAACAAGAAAAATCCAGAAAAGGACCCTCTGCCACTCAATACTTTCAATTGAGATGATATAATCTTCATCTGGTGCCGCATAGTACATCCTCGTTGTGAGCCCGAACAAATCTGCCATCTGATAAGCCGTCTCATTATATCCCGCAATCTCATACAGAGTTGTCAGAAAGAACTGGCTGAAAAAACAGTTGACCACCATCATCAAGGTGTATGCTCTTATATCCGTGCGGCAGAACGACGCTGCCAATCCCACCAGAATAGAAAATATATTTACAAGAAAGATATGTACAGTATAACATTTGAAGCCAAACAGGACAGCTCCAAAATCCAG
>CANRMO010000151.1 GCA_947631755.1 uncultured Lachnospiraceae bacterium
GCAAATTTTTCCCCAAACCATGCCCCCATAAGAACAATTCGCTTATCTCTTTTCCAGAACAGAGAAGCTGCCATCATGATCATATTCGACCCGATCATCTTACATTTATTCACAAATTTCTTCATAATGATTCCTTTCGGCCAGAAAATATTTTTATCCCGTATCTCATGCACTGCATAATGAGCAGCTCAACGAGCAGAACCCACTCATACTGAATATAATAAAAGAACCCGCTGATCCACACTACAGAAAAAAACACAGCATATTTAATATCTTTCTTTCTCCCCTCTACAATCCCTCTGATATACCATAAATAGAAACTGACTGTCCCTATTATACCGGAACCATAGATCAGATTCATGACATCGCTCTCCACTGCCCAAGCTCTCACATCCCGGTACTGGCCCAAAAATCTCGAAAAAGGCAGCCCGGAGTACTTGATCCCATATCCGAAAAATATCTGTAGAACCGTGCTCTTACCCCATATGTAAATGAGCGACAGATAATATTGCATGTGCGCCCGGGAACTTGAATCATTTAACTTTGTAACCCGGATTAAGTTGTGGAGCACCTGAAATTTCATCAGTTTCCAGGCATCTGCTATATAACTGACATTTGAAAGAATAACAATACCCACCAACAATATCAAAACTAACATGAAAATGATATTTTTTCTCTTTAAATCTCTGCGGTGTTTTTTTCGGAATATCCATTGAATGGCCAAAAAAACAATTGTCATGAATACGGCGATGATAGCCGTCATATTTCTCGTAAAAAAAGACAAAATAACCACAAGTGCCCGGATAACCCATTTATCGTAAAACAATAATGTTAAGACAAATACAACAACCAGATTACTCGGATGCCAGCACAGCCCGCTGGGAATAAGCAATCCGGCTGCATACCGGCTTGTCTGGGACGCAGCGTGAAGAATATCCGAAAAAATAATCTGATTAATATCGAGCCGGAAAGAATAGTAGAAAAATATCTGTGCAATTACCCACACGACCTGGCACATACAGGAGATCCGCAGTCCGTCAAAAAACAGCAGTGTTCGTTTCCTGTCAAAAAGCATGGAACACAGATAGATTTCCATGATATGCAGCAGAGCTTTCCATTCATACATCGCATGTGAGCGGTCAAACAGACTGACTAAGACCGTTGAGACAATACCACTCAGTATAAACAGCAAAAACATGGATGCCGTTATCTTTATTTTTCCTCTGTTGACTATTATTATCATTATAATACACAAAATTGAAAGGATAGTCGACAATGAGCTGACAATGTACATAGTCGAGGTAATCCCCAGCATATAGACAAACCATTTCGTAATTTTTTCTGCGACGTCCACTCTCATAAATACCACCTGATCATATAAACATGAGCTCGCCCAGGATCTGGACAATCCCCTGTTTCAAAATTTTATATTTAAGCAGATAATAAATCCGGACGGCCTTTTTTCTGCTCATTAATTCCGAAAAAATTTTTATGTATTCTCTCTTTTTCAAATCAAGCTCCGGCCCGAAACATTCCACGATAACCCCAGCCTGTCTTTCAGATAACTGCAATGTTTCTCTGACATGGTTTTTCCCCATAAGGCGGCTTATCAAAAAAGATATAGTATTGACTTTCGTTGCGCCAACGACATTATCCCCATGCTGACGGTATCGCACTGTCGGGGCATCAATAAATGAAATCTCCCCAAAGAGTGAAGCAGTGACGGCAAACCACCAGTCATGCAGTGCGATCCTGTCCACATAAGTATCTGAAATCCGCACTGCCTTTTCCATCAGCGCGCGGTTCGCCATCATCGTGCAGCCCGTCACATTATTCTGGACCAATAACCGGTTTATTGATGTACATTGCGGTTTTAACGCCCTGTATGAGATAAAAGAATCACTGAGAATATTTAATTCCCGGTCGGTTACTCTCAGATCCGTGTGCACAAGTATGGGCACATTCCCTTTTTCGCACTCTGTGCGGGTCATTCTGTTCAATGTACACTCAATTTTATCCCGATTCCATACATCATCCTGATCGCAGAACATAAAGTATGCCGCATCTGTCTGCAGCGCAAGTCTGCACAGCTCCCAGAAATTATATTTGCTTCCCGCTGTTCCCTCATCACGCCGGAATACTTTTATCTGGCCCGCTTTTTTCTTCTCATACTCTTTCTCAATGCTGTATGTACTGTCTGCTGACTGGTCATCGCGGATCAGTAATATGAAATCCTGGTAAGTCTGGGCCAGCAGAGAGTCGATCTGCTCCCTGATATACTGTTCTCCATTATAGGAGGCAAGCAAAACGGCAACTTTCATAAACGGAATCCCTCTCTCATAAATATTTCCTCATATTTGTCCGCAATAGACTGCCAGCTATAGGCCTCTGCTATCCTGCCTTTCGCTTTCCGTCCATAATCCGCGATCTCCACCTCACTCATTCCATCCGCCCTCTCAACCAGGCCAGACAAGCTGCCGGCCTTTTTCGTCCAGTACAGAGCAGCATCCCCCGCAACCTCGCGGTTGAATTCTACATCCAGAAGAAAATTCAGATCTGTAGAATTCAGAGACTCTACCAGGCTGGGATTTGTACCGCCCACCTCATGTCCGTGAAAATATCCGTATGCGTTTTCGCGTATTTTCCTGAGCAGCTCTTGGTCGTAAACCGCGCCAACAAAATGGATTCTCGCGTCACACTCATAGTGAAGCGCCCGTCGCAGCCGGCCGAGAAATCTGTCATTTACATTTGTGACAATCGCCAGATGGCGGGGTGAAGCGCTCCTCATAAACTCCCGGATAATTGTCTCATAATTATTTTCAGGGACAAACCGTCCGACAATGAGGTAATAATCTTTCGGTTTCAGGCCGTTGTCCTGCAGCCAATCGTGATATTTTTTATCTGAGCCATGGGAAGTACTTCTGCCAACATCCGCCCCATAGGCAATATAGGTTGTCCTGGGACTTTGCCCTCCCGGCCTTTTGCCGTCATACTGCCTGTGGATATAGCTCTCTATCGCCATCGAATCGCAAATAATAATATCACTGTTCCCAACCATCTTCTTCTCCGATATCTTCCAGTATTTTCTGACCGGCAGCGGCCACTTTCTGCGCATCCATTCATGCCCGTCCGGATTCAGTGCCAGCGTTCCCCCGAGCCTGTGTATTTTCCTGTTAAAATACTTTATAAAGGGACCAATCCGGCAGGTCAGTATATATATGACAGGATCTTTTATGCAGTTCCTCTCTATATACCTGCAGCAATATATAAGAGCCGCCACATCATAATAAACAGCTGCCGCTGCGCCTATATCCGGCACAGCAATCTGAAAACAGTGGGCATTCTGGTATTCAAATTCCTCCCTGGCATCTCCCCGGCAGGCAACATGATATTTCAGCTTGCCTTGATCTCTGTGATATTCCGTCAACTTATCCACAAAGGTCTCATAACCGCCATATGCTCCCGGTATTCCTTTCGATCCCACTATGAATATGTGCCTCATTTTTTCCTCTCCACCCCCATCTCTGGCAGTGGATAAAAGGGATAATAATCATGCATTTTCGGCATCTTGAACTTTATCAGCTGGATTCTGTCCTCATCGATCCGGGTATCTCTGCACAGTTTTTTCACATCTTTCCATATATTTGTCCGATCTACCGGGTTTCCCCTATTCGTCTTTAAGATAACGCCGCTCTTGATTCCCTTCCATTCTGCATAATTTAAGAGAGCCTTCTGTAAATAACCCGGCATCCCAATCTGTCTCTTCCGCTTACTCCGCGTCACTTCGACAAATCCTCGCACTGCTGCCTCCACAGTGAGACGGGAGAATTCTGAAAACCGTATGTCCATGTGGCACGGCGTCTGCAGAATCAGCGCCAGGCGGTAGTTCCCCTGCCTCATGGCCGTCCCGATAAGACGTTTGTAATCCGTCCTGTCGATATACTTGCTTCCTGAGTTAGCGTCCCGCAACTCGACCGTGTATCCCCTCTGCGCTATGTCCTCCCACCCCATCCGGCGACAGAACCCATTGATGGCAAAGATAAAAGTGTTCACGCTATTTTTCTTGTATTTCTGTTTTTCCAGCAGCCACTCCCTGTAGCGACTGTAGTTTTCCCGCGAGATTTCCCTCCCGTCCAGGTAATCTGCCAGGCGCCGGATAACGGAGACATAGTTCTCTACCGTCACCGGGCTGAGTTCTTCCCGTTCCAGCCAGTCCCTGTACTCATGAATGCGGTCTTCTGTGATAATCCTTTCCATAAATTCTCACCTCCGGCACCAATGCAACGTATTAAATATTATGGATATAACAAGCCGATTTTGAGAAAATGTATACATAATAGCAGAAATCTCTACATGGAAATGAAGAAAATATAGATATCGGAAAATTTTGTGCATCGAATTCTTGCACAAAAAGTAGTATAAGGTAGTACAATGTATACAAAATGAACATAAAGAATTTAAAAAAACTCAAAAAATATATAGAAAAATTTGGAAACGCGCAGATAGGACTTGCATATTACTTAAAAATGTGCTAGACTATGGTTGATTTTGTTAGTTTCCTACATAATATTTATTATGTGTATTAGTCTTTAACCGATATAAGCAGATCGAGTTTTTCCAGCTGTTTTCGGTGTTCTGTATATGATTCTTTCAGGTAGATTCTTGTCGTTTCAATATTGCTATGTCCCAGCATATCGGCAAGTTTTACAATATCCCTGTATAATGTATAAAACGTCCTGGCAAACAAATGACGCAGATTGTGGGGGAACACTTTGTCCTTTTCCACCTCCGCCTCCTCGCATAATTTTTTCATTTCTCTCCAGATCCACGTCCGGTCC
Source organism: uncultured Lachnospiraceae bacterium (assembly GCA_947631755.1). GTDB lineage: Bacteria > Bacillota > Clostridia > Lachnospirales > Lachnospiraceae > Eubacterium_F. The sequence goes on from CANRMO010000151.1 coordinate 4,839, forward strand.
ACTGCTTTTCCTTTTGACGTCTGAAAAACAGCTCCGGTTTTGATCTCATTTTTCCTGATGTAGTGAAGCAGGCGCACCTGTAAGTCCCGTGGTATCAGAATCTGCCGTTCTTTTCCTTTGTTATACAGGGTTGCCATACCGCACTTTACCGCCGATACGGTGATGGAAGACAGCTCGCTCACCCGTATGCCCGTGGCGCAGATTGTCTGGACGATCATCCCGATCCGCTTCTTTCCCCCCTGCATTGCCGTTCTGACCAGTCTCTTGTACTCGTCCTTTGACAGTTCTTTATTTTCCGGCATAAATGTCTCCTTCTGGATCTTATACGTCTTCACTTTCAATTCATACCATTTCATAAAATCAAAAAAACGGTTAGCCGCCACAAGAAATGAATTGATGCTGCTCGTTTTATAATCCCTGTCATTTTTCAGATATTCCTTATACCGGATCACTAGCAGTTTATCCACGTTCCGTCCCGCCGCATACTGCACCAGCTTGTCCAGATCGCGCATATATTTTTGTATCGTTGCACTGCTCTTTTCCTGTTCATAAAGATAAACCCTGTAATCATCCAGCATCCTGTTGGTTATTCTTCGCTTCATAAAATCGCCTCCTTAAAATATACAGGCAGACAATGTCGTTATTACACACCGCCTGCCTGTTTCTTCTCTTGATCTCATTTAAAGCATAGCGCATTTTGCTTCCATGCGCAAACAGTACTGTGATGAAGCATAGAAAATTATCTGCCAGATATGCTGACAGAAAAATGAAAATTCTTCATTTTATCTGTTGTATATACAATCAAAATGAGTTAGAATAAGAACAATGAATCATTCAATGGCCTGGCCACAGATGGAGGTACCTATGAGACATTTGATGAATGCTTTGGATCTTTCTACTGACGAAATAGGAAATCTGATTGATCTGGCGGAAAAGATCATGGCAGATCCCGACAAATATGCGGACGTCTGTAAAAGGAAAAAATTGGCCACGTGTTTTTATGAACCAAGTACCCGGACGCGGCTGAGTTTTGAGGCGGCAATGCTCAATCTCGGCGGCCAGGTTCTTGGTTTTTCTTCTGCCGATTCCAGTTCCGCGGCAAAAGGTGAGAGCGTGGCAGACACAATCCGGGTCATTTCCGGCTATGCAGATATCTGCGCTTTG
>CANRMO010000152.1 GCA_947631755.1 uncultured Lachnospiraceae bacterium
GCCCGTAAGTGATAACTTTTCTCTTGACAACATTCAGCAGATTATGCTCCCGCAATTTGTTTTCAATGATGGCCATCGTCAATTTTGTGGCATAGATGGGGACATTCAGCCTCTGCAGCACATATGGCAGAGAGCCAATATGATCTTCGTGCCCGTGGGTGATCACGAAACCTTTTATCTTTTCCCTGTTGTCCTCCAGATAAGTGATATCCGGGATCACCAGGTCAACCCCCAGCATATCATCCTCCGGAAATGCCAGGCCGCAATCCACTACAATAATACTTTTTTCTGTCTCAAAAGCAGTGATATTCATACCGATCTGCTCCAGACCACCTAAAGGGATGATTTTTACAGACTCATCCCCTGTCTGCATTTTCTTCTTCACTTTTCTCTTACACCTCTCTATTCCAATTTCAATTCTACATCTTCCAGTAATTCTTCAAAATATTTGGAAATGATCTTCAGTTCATTTTCATCCTCGACCACATGATAAGTAACCATATCATCCTCTGACATCTCTTTCAGAAGAAGCGCTTGTGCACCGTCCTCCTCAGAATCCGCCACAAGCAGATAAGAAACTCCCGCAATATCAGCTTTCTCCATCACAAAAAAGGCCTCCTCGCTGCCATCGTCAGCAGTAAGCACTATTTTCCCGTTTTCAGACATAAATAATCTCCAATCTGAAGCGCTCTGTACTCAAAAAGGCGCAAAAACAATACACCTGGCTATCTGCGGCGCTTCCGCACAAAAACAGCCTCACACCTGTCGTATGGAATCCAGATAACCCTGTAAAATGAGCGATGCCGCTATTTTATCCACATATGTTTTTCGATTTTCCGGGCGCACACCACCCTCCCGCAACACGTCCATAGCAGAGACTGTGCTCAGCCGTTCATCCCACATCACGACTTCCAGGCCAGTCCTGGCTATCAGCTTTTCCATAAATTCCTTCGTGCACTTTGCCTGTTCACCCTCTGTGTTATCCATATTCTTGGGGAAACCAAGCACGATGCGCTCTACATCATGTTCTGCCACCAATTGCTCAATCCGTGCCAGAGTCCGCCGTAGTTTGTTCTCACTTTTTCTTTTTATTACTTCAACGGGCTGCGCCGTCAGCAGCAAAGAATCACTGATCGCCACGCCGACAGTCACAGAACCGTAGTCAAGTCCCATAATCTTCAATGCAAAACCTAATCTTTCTTCAAATTGTTCTCAATATAATCCTCGAGTAATATCTCAATAATCTCATCGCGTTCAGCCCGCATAATAAGGCTTCTCGCTCCTTTGTGGCTTGTGATATAGGTCGGATCACCCGACATCAGATACCCGACAATCTGATTTACCGGATTGTACCCTTTTTCTGTCAATGCAGTATAAACGGAGGCGACTACATCGCGCACATCGTAATCTTTATCCATATCAAACTTAAAATACTGGGTATTGTTAATTTCCTGCATTCGCTCACGTCCCTTTCAAAATTACTTTTATTGTAATATATCTGTCACAATTTATCAACTATTTTGTTTGAAAAGAATTTTGTGCACTGGCACTTCATAGATCTCGTTCTCGCAATAGCCGCATTTCTCAGCCTCCTGCCGGGAAACACCAATCCTGACATACCTCTCATTGTACCCCGCCAGATACCATTCCCCTTCTTCTACTACTGTCTCCTCAAAGAGTACCTTTTCTCTCCGCCCTAGAAACTGATTCCCATATGCGGTCCGGTATGTCCTGGTATCCGCCAAAAGAATCTCGCTGCGCTGGTTCTTCACCTCCGGCCGGATCTGTCCCTCCATAGCCGCCGCCCGGGTACCCCTTCTGGGAGAGTACCTAAATACATGGATATCCGCAAAACCAATCCCGGCCAGATACTTTCTCGTCTCCTCAAATTCCCCGTCAGTCTCACCCGGAAATCCCACGATCACATCAGTAGTGATCGCCGGGCAGTCAAAATATTTTCTTATGAGCTCTACCTTATCCCTATATTCTACAGTTGTGTAATGACGGTTCATACGCCTCAACACAGAATCCGACCCACTCTGTAAAGATAAATGAAAATGTGGGCAGATTTTTGGTATTCCGGCCAATTCCTGTAAAAATTTTTCTGAGATAATGCGCGGTTCCAGAGAACCAAGGCGGATTCTCTCAATTCCCTCTGCCCCGGACGCAAGAGTGATTACTTCCAGCAGCGGTTTCCCCTGCAATTTCACAAAATCGCCGCCCCGGAACCGGTCAACACCGTAAGAGGACAGATGGATTCCTGTAAGAACTACCTCCTTATAGCCCTGCTCCGCCAGTCTCCCCACCTGCTCCGCAGCCTCCTCCGGCGGTGTGCTGCCCAGTCTCCCCCCTCCTCTCACATAAGGGATCGTGCAGTAGGAGCAGAACTGGTTGCATCCATCCTGGATCTTCAGATAGGCCCGGGTGCGTTCCGATCCGGCACCCACTTTTTTTCTCTCCCCCTCAAAAACTCCGTGACAAAAATTATTCCCGCCGGCAATCTCATTTTTGATCCGCTCCTGCAGGCCAAACCGTTTTATTACCTGTTCCGCCACAAACATTTTCTCTTTATTGGAAAAAGCCGCATCAATCGCCGGATCCCCATTCAGTTTTTCTCCCCCGCTCTCGACATAACACCCCACGGCCACAACAATGCTCTCCGGGTTTTTCTTTTTCGCCCGGTGGATCATCTGACGCGACTTGCGGTCAGCCACGTTCGTGACCGTGCAGGTATTGATCACATAAATATCTGCCTTCTCCCCGAAGTCTGTGACCACGAATCCCCGATCCCGGAACTGCTCCGCCATCTTTTCCGTCTCATAATAATTCACTTTGCAGCCCAGTGTCAAAAAAGCTACTTTCATCCGAATCTTCCTCTCTTTGCGCCGGCAAACGGACGCCTATTTTGTCTATCCTGCACAAAAAACCACCAATTTTCTCTTTACCCTCGTAAATTTTTCACATTGACATATTTCCCGGTTCATAATAGTATAATAAATGAAGTGTAACTTCATAAGGAGTGTGACTTCAAATTCAAACTAGGAGGTATTATATTATGAAAACAGTTCAAATCTCTTTAAATTCTATTGACAAAGTAAAATCTTTTGTCAATGAAGTATCCAAGTACGATGCCGAATTCGATCTGGTATCCGGAAGATATGTGATCGATGCCAAGTCCATCATGGGGATTTTCAGCCTTGATCTGTCTAAACCGATCGACCTGAACATCCACAGCGAGACAGACGTAGAAGAGATTCTCGAGAAGCTCTCTGAGTTTATCGTATCTGAGTAATTCCGGCGGAACTTATATCGAATATTGGGTTTGTTACTTAACATGGGGCGGCAAATATGCCGCCGCTTTTTTTTGTGAATGGAACTCTGCCGGCACATCTACTCCGGCCTCACATATATCGTCTCTCTCTCCTCTATAGCCTTTGCCATCATATCCGCTATCTTTTCCGCAAGTTTTTTCTCCGACTCCTCCATCTTACCGATACTCGGCTTTGTGACCGGATGTTTTGCCACAAATATCGTGCAGCAGTCCTCAAAGGGCTGGATCGAAGTCTCAAAAGTATTGATCTTTTCCGCAAGCTCTATAATATCATTTTTATCAAAGGCGATCAACGGACGAAATACCGGCATGCCACACACCGCGTCCGTGGCCGCCAGGCTCTGCATCGTCTGGCTCGCCACCTGTCCCACGCTCTCACCCGTGATCAACGACAGGCACCGCCTCTCCCTGGCGATTTTTTCTGCAATCCGCATCATATACCGCCTCATAATGACCGTCAGCTCATCATGAGGACACTGATCATAAATATAGAGCTGAATATCTGTAAAATTCACAATGTGCAGCCGGACCGGGCCGGTGTACTCCGAGATCAGCCTCGCTAAGTCCACCACCTTCTGCTTTGCTCTCTCACTCGTATAGGGAGGCGCATGAAAATAAACTGCCTCGATCTGCACACCCCGTTTTGCCATCATATAACCGGCCACCGGACTGTCAATGCCCCCGCTCAATAACAGCATGGAGCGGTCGCTTGTGCCAACCGGCATGCCGCCCGGCCCCTTGATGCTCGAAACATAAATATATGCGCGGCCGCGGATCTCAATGTACACTTTGATCTCCGGATTGCGAACATCGACCCGGGCATTTTCCATCTGCTCCAGGATACATTCTCCCGCCCTTGCACAGATCTCGGGGCTCTTTATCGGGTACCCTTTATCGCTCCTCTTGGCAAACACTTTAAATGTAAAAGGCCTGTCCCCGATCTCCTCCCTCATATGCGCCACGAGTTCCCGGCTCACATTTTCAAACGATTTATCCTCGATCAGAACGACCGGACAGATATGGGCGATCCCGAAAACATGGGACAGCCCCTCCAGTACCTCCTCCTCATCAAACTCACCTTTTGCCTCAATATAGACCCGTCCCTGTTCCTTTTCCACAAGAAACTCTCCCTCGCAGCGGGCCAGCCGCTCCCGCACACGCCGAACCAGGGCATTTTCAAACTGATAACGGTTCTTCCCCTTAATTCCTATCTCTGCATATTTCACCAAAAAAGCCTGTACCATGACACTCTCCATTCTTTTCTCTGTTCTCTCATCTGCGTCTGTAACGGGCCAGCACCGGCACCAGTTCCCTCAGACTCTCAATCGTGTGATCAATCTCCTCCGGTTTCGTAAAGCCAGAAAAACTAAATCTCAAAGTAGCTTCCAGCAGATCGTCCGGCACCCCGATTGCCCGCAGTGTCCCACTGATCCCCGGGTGATTGGACGAGCAGGCAGAACCGGAGGAAACATAGATCTGCCTCTCTTCCAGCGCATGCAGCAAAACTTCACTGCGCACCCCGGCAAAACTGACGCTCAATATATGAGGTGCCGTCTGCTCCAGAGAGAGCGGGCTGCAGGCATTTACCACAGCCCCCGGAACCTCTTCCAGACGCCGGATAAACTGCCGCTTTCTCTCATACATATGAGTCCGTCTCTCATCCAGTGTCCGGTCCATACTCTCCGCCGCCAGCCCGAGCCCGGCAATACCCGGCACATTTTCTGTGCCTGAGCGCAGCCCTCCCTGCTGGCCGCCGCCGCGGATCAGCGGGTGCAGCCTCACTTTTTCCGCCTTATACAAAAATCCTGTCCCCTTGGGGCCGTGGATTTTGTGTCCGCTGACACTCAGCAGATCAATCCCCATTTTCCCGGGAGAGATTTTCATCTTCCCATATGCCTGGATAGCATCTGAGTGAAACACAATCTCCGGGTTATACGCTTTCACGGTCTCTGACAGAGCCGCCACATCCAGAAGGGACCCCACCTCATTATTCACCATCATAACAGAGACCAGGATCGTGTCCTGGCGCAAAGCGTCCCGCAAAACTTCCGGCTTCACATGGCCCTCCTTGTCCACAGGAAGATACGTCACCTCATAGCCAAGTTCTTCGAGATATATCAGTGGCTCCAAAACGGAGGGATGTTCAAAACATGTCGTGATGATATGTCTCCCCCGGCGGCGATTGGCGGCAGCTGCGCCGATCAATGCCATATTATTACTCTCTGTGCCGCCGGATGTAAACACAATCTCTTTCGGCTTACATCTCAGCGTCTTAGCGATCTGCTCAGAAGCCCGGCGCACAAAACGCTCTCCCTCTACCCCTTTCATGTGGAGGGAGGAGGGATTCCCATAATCTTTTCCCATTACCTCCACGACCAGATCGCATACCTCCGGCAGCGCCTGGGTCGTGGCCGCATTATCCAAATAACATTCCACTTTATCCTCCATTCCGGCACGCACACTCCGCCTCGATCAGAAACATGAGCACGGAAAGCACCGTCATGCCCGCCGTCTCCGTCCTGAGAATCCTTTTGCCCAGCGAGACAGGAACCGCCCCTTTTTGTATCGCCAGCTCAACCTCGCTCCGCTCAAAACCGCCCTCCGGCCCGATAAAGACACCGATACTCTTCCCTCTCACCGCGCCTTTCA
>CANRMO010000153.1 GCA_947631755.1 uncultured Lachnospiraceae bacterium
TCGAAGACATATGTCCTGCGTGTCCCTGTCCGGGCGAAAGAGATCCGGGAAGCAGAGGGGAGCATAGAGGTAGTGCCGGACAGTTTCCTGTTCAGCATTGGGCAGGACAGCAGACGGGAGCGGATATACGGCCGGTTTCCCGTGCGGATTACGGAGGACAGCGTGCCGGATGCTGTGCTGAGACAGTATTATGACAGTTCGCTGGATGATATTGTGCAGGATGTCTACGGACAAAATATCTATCTCGCGGAGATAGAAGTGATATGGACCGGACGGACTTGCGTGATCGAGCGGATCAAAAACCTGCCGTACGGACAATATGTCTGGAACGGCAGGCTGAGCGAGTCACTGGAGACATACCGTCTGAGGCAGGGCATACCAGGGGGGCAGACACTCTGTGAGCCGCCGGGGAGGGGCGGGCAGATCCCGGCGCAGGCGGCCACCGGGACAACGGCCAGAGAGAAGGAGGATGCGGAGCTTTTGCAGCCTGCGGCCAAAGATGCCAGGATCCGGACGGGAACGACGGTAATCGACCTGGGCACCGGGGGAGTGGAGGGACAGTGCTACTACTCGGGGGAGATTCTGCACGGCCTTGGCCCCGGCGGGGTGTTTCTCTCCCTCGGGCTTGCGAGAAATGTGAGGGAGGGGGCTCAGATCATATACGGGAGCCAGAATATTTTTGCGGGAGAAAAGGGACCGGACATCGAGATGGCGGCGAAAGCGAATCTCTCAAAGGGGAGTTTTGTGATCGGGATCCAATGCCTCGGGCCGGTGGAGATGAAGAAGCTGAGGATTTGCTGGATGGCTGTGAGGGATGAGTCAAAAAAGAGAGAGAGGACAGCCACGATGGAGATCCGTCCGAACATTGCCAATCTCCACATACGGGAGAGCTGTTATTTTGAGGCGGTCATGGGGGACCGGGTGTTGAGGCATGTGAAGTGGAGCGTGATGGAGCCGGAGGGCGGAAACATTGACGACAGGGGCTGTTATACGGCGCCGAACCAGTTCGGCGTGTACCGGGTGCTGGCGCAGAGCACCGGGCAAAGCGGCACCGTGCAGGCAGTTGGCTATGTGTTTGTGAGGGACGCGTAGGCCTCGAAAAAATGAGATGTTTTTATTGTAAGGAGGGGAGAGCAGATGACAGTCCGGGCATTTGGTGAGGAGTTCGATGTGATATTTGCGAAAAATGCCCCCTCCGGGTATCGTATCCTGCAGTGCCGTGAGCGCCGCGGGGGAGGGGAGTATACCTTTCTCCGTTTTGCAGGGGACGGGCAGGTCAAAAAGCTGCTGCCCTGTTTTCTCCCGCTGGCAGAGAGCGGGGAGTATGAGGAGTACAGGGGATGTTTTGTGGAGGAGGGTGCGCTTTACCTTGTGTTTTGCGCCGGGCACGGCGAGGTTTTGGACGCACTTCTGGAGGACGGTTCACTGCCTCTGGAGAGGCGGTATCTTCTGGGGCGGCATCTTCTGGAAAAACTGCTACTCTGCCATATCCCCTGCCAGGCGGCGGCCTGGCTCTTAGATGTCCGCGCTGTACTGGTAGACGGCAATGCGATTTCTTTTGACTACGGATGGGAGGGTGAGATCGAGGTGGACGGCGGCATGGCTCTTTTATGCAGCCGGCTTTCTGAGTTTTTTCAGAAATTGTTCCGGGAGGAGATCTCCCGGGGGCCAGGGCCGGAATTTACAGAATTTCTTGAGAGTCTGGGGCGCGGGGAGTGGCAGGATTATCTGTCCGTTTTTGAGGCGTATCTGGAGCTGTACGGGGCGGTCGCAAAAGGGGCAGAGGAACATCCGTCTCTCTGGGAGCGCGCGGGGGGAAAGATTAAGAAGGCCAGTGAAAAGCTGCAGGAGTTTTCGGGCACCATCGCGGCCGCCGCGGCATGTGTGGCAGTCATTGCCGCTCTTCTGGCAGGTATGTGGGTTTTGGAAAAGAGAGAGGAAGAGGAGCAGGGTGTTCCGTTTGAGGCGATCGGGACGCTTGCGATCCGGGGGGATGAGACGTGACAAAAGATTCCTATTTTCATATCGGGACATATTATATCCGGAAAAAGCTTGTGTTTCTGGCTGTCATCGCGGCCACGGCGATTCCGCTTGTATTGATCGGATATGTCATGCCCTGTCTGGAGAAGAACCTGTTTCCGAAATGGTTTACGAAAGTGATGGCGGTGAATGAGAGGGAGCGTTTTGTGCTCACCGACGGGGGAAAGGAGCCTAAGGTTTTATTTGAGGGGAAACTGAAGGAGGGCAGGATACAGGGCAGGGGAAAACTGTATGATTACGGGGGGAATCTTTTGTATGAGGGGGAGTTTGAGAATGAGGCCTATTCGGGTGAGGGGACGGAATATTACGAAAACGGCAATATAAAATATGCGGGGAATTTTTCCGGGAATCTGTATGAGGGGGAGGGGGAGAGTTTTTACGAAAATGGGGTGAAAAAGTACGCGGGAGAGTTTGCGGGCGGAAAGAGGGAGGGGACAGGGACAGCTTATGATGAGGAGGGCCGGGTGCTCTATGAGGGGGAATTTTCAAAGGATAATTATGAGGGGACGGGAAAGCTGTTTGTCCCGGAGACGGGGTACATTCTGTATGAGGGCGATTTTTCCCAGGGGCTTTACCACGGGAGCGGGACGCTCTATGACAGGGAGAGCCAGATGAGGGTTTACAAGGGAGAATTCCGCTATGGGAAATATGACGGCAGCGGGATTTTGTACGGGGCGAACGGCTTTAAAAACTATGAGGGGGAGTTCTCCCAGGGAGAGTATAACGGACACGGGATTTTGTATGACACCTCAACCGGGGAAGTAATCGTTGAGGGAGAGTTTATAAGGGGAGTTTATCTCTTTCCACAGGACGACAAAGGGGAGGATACAGAGGAGGAAGAAGACGGCGGAAAAGAAGAGGATCTGCCAAAAGATAAATAGACGGGGAGGCGGGCGATACATGGAGAATCATTACGCGATCACGGAGACCGGAAAGATGCTGGCAGAGCTTGTGAGCGGATTTTTAAAAGAGGAATTTGACATGCCGCCGGAGCGTGTGGGGCTGGGGATACCGGGAGAGGCCGCCCAGTTTTCACTGTGTATCTTTCCCTACGACATACGGAAAGATATGGAGATGCCCATTGGGAACTTCACTGCCATAAGGTCGGGGAAGCTCCGGTATCCCTCGAGTTTTTATGACATTTATTATATGCTGGTTCCCTATTCCGACGGCGATGTCAATTACCGCATGCAGGAGGAGCTGCGGATTTTGGATGTTCTGCTGGGGAGGCTGGGCGATATCAGTTATCTGGGGGAGGAAAAGCGGGTGCCCTTTGCTTTTGACAGACAGGATTTTGATGAGAGGGTAAAGGTGTGGAGTGCGCTGAACCAGCCTCTGCGGGCGGCGGTCTACTGTAAAGTGGGGCCGGTGGAGGTCGTATCCGGAAGGACGAAGGATATAAAACGTGTGACGGATGTCCAGATACATTTTTCAGACAGAGAGGAGGAAAGTTAGATGGGAAATATGGTCTGTGGGGGGGCGATGTGCAGCTGCAGTTTTGGAATGGCGCCTTCTGCGCTGATGGTGACGCCGGAGAACAAGGTGACGACAACAATGCCTCTCGCCACGATTATGGACAATGTCCCTTTTAAAAATATCCTGCCTTTTGGCATGTGCAGCAATCCGGCAAATCCCACTGTGGCGGCGGCGACAGCAGCGGCCCTCGGCGTGCTGACGCCAATGCCATGCGTGCCGGTGCCGGCCGGGAGCTGGTTGCCAGGGGCGGCTAAGGTGCTGATTGCAAATAAGCCGGCCCTGACGTCTGACTGCAAACTGATGTGTGCTTACGGGGGAGTGATACAGATCAACAGTCCGGGGAGTTTTACGATATCCACCTCATAGGAAATGCCGCGGATCTGAGATTATTTTATAGGAGAGAGGGGAAACGGATGAAAGTTAGGGTTGGGCTGCGCCTGAAATTTGTGCTCCTGTTTGTTGTATTTATGTTTCTGCTCGGCGCTGTGGTGATTGTGTGCCTGCAAATAAACTGCGAGAAATTGTTCTGGAAACAGTATCTGGACCATGCGAAGTCAGTGGCACAGATCGCACAGAGTATGGCAGAGCCGGATGATCTCAAAAGATATGCCGCGACAGGGCAGCCCGATGAGGCATACGATGATCTCATTGAGAGAATGAAAGAGATCCAGATTGGGTCGGGGTTTTATTACCTGTATATGGTGACCGTGGAAAATGAGGAGGAGGGGATCTATGTCTTTGACTTCCGCCTGGAGGACGGAATTATCACAGAGGCACATACATTGGGGGAGAAAAACAAGTTAAAGAAAAATTATCCCGGTCTGTCCGAGGTGCTGGCGACGAAAGAGGCCAGCGAGAAATTTGATGTGACGTGGGACGGGATAAACAGGCTGGACTCTGTATATGTCCCGGTCAAGGACAGGGAGACAGGTGAGGTGGCGGCTTTTGTCGGGGTGGATTTCCATGATATGCAGATGCGGAAAAATATCCGTGAATTGATTGGGAAAGCCCTTTTTTCTATGGCTGGGATGATGGCACTCTTATTGCTCCCGCTGTTATTTCTTGTAAATGTTCTTGTGATCCGGCCAGTCCGCCGCCTGAAAAAATGTGCGGAGCGGGTGTCGGAGGGACAGTTTGGGACAACGATGAAAGTGAGAGGGCATGATGAGCTGAGCCAGATATCGGAAGTTTTTAACTGGATGTCAGAGAGCATATCGGAAAATATGGCGGAGATGGAGGGGGTCAATGAGACATATTACCGCTATGTGCCCGCTAAGATTCTGACGCTGCTGGGGAAGGAGGACATCCGGAGCATCCGGCTGGGGGATGAGGTCAGCGCGATGCTCTCGGTGTTCTCGTTCCAGCTGGCGGATTTTGACCGGAATATCCGAAAAAAGAGTACCCGGGAGATGATTGATGCCATTAATAAAAATCTTCTTCTCGGTACTTCTGCGGTTTTGGAGCGGGAGGGGATGGTGGAATATTTCCGGAACTCAGGTTTTACGGCGGTGTTTGAAAACGGCGGTGAAGATGCCCTGATGAGTGCGGTGACGATCTGCCAGAGATTAAATCAGCTGGCGGCCGCGGGAAAGATAGAGAAAAACCGGGCGGAGATCGGGCTGTCTTATGGACAGGTCACGCTCGGCATTGTCGGCCAGGAGAGGAGGATGGCCGCAATCACAGTATCCCAGCACAAAGATATTGCCTGCTGGCTGCAGAGTATCGCGGAGCAGTATCAGGCGCACATATTAATTACCCGGGAGGTGGCAGATAATGTGAGGGATTTTTTTGGCAGTTACCGCACAAGGAATCTCGGATTTCTGTATAACACATATACGGGATATACGGGGCAGGTTTATGATGTATACGACGGGGACAGCCCGGAGGAAATTTCTTTGAAAGATGCCACAAAAGAGCTGTTTGAGAAAGGTGTGGAGTATTTCTGCCTGCGGGACTATAAGCGGGCAAGGCAGAAATTTATCGCCGTGCTCAGGCATTTTCGCAGAGACCGGGCGGCAAAGGAATATCTTTATCTGTGTGATGAAAATATGGTGAAAGACCCGGAGGAGACGGATATTTATTTTACAAAGATGCTGTAAAGTGCGAAATCTGTGCTGCAAATGGAGGAAAATATGGGAGATGTTGTGAGAGTCAGAGTGTGTGTCTGTGTGGAACTGAGAGATGCTTTTACGAATCGGATCATCGGCGCGTCCGGGGCACAGGTAAGGCTCAATGGCAGGGCGGCCGGCGAGGTAAAAGATAACCGTTTTTTTGTCTTTCAGAGGGCAGAGGGGGAAGAGTTTTTTGTCTCGGTGAGGGCGGCGGGTTATGATCTGAGAGAGGGCATCGTTTCGCATTCGGAGAGACAGCCGGGGGATTTTTTTTACACGGAATCCGGAGTGGATGTCTTTTCTCTGTGCCTTTATCCGGGAAGGGATTATATT
>CANRMO010000154.1 GCA_947631755.1 uncultured Lachnospiraceae bacterium
CCGGTCCTTTACCTTATCCAGCCCATAATGGTCTTCATCCAGGATCTTCTCTGCGTTTACGATATCATTATTGTCCACCGAAGTTTTGTCCCAGGGAAGCTCCAGCAGCGTCTCAATATAATTCCTTGCCACCAGGTGTTCCGAAGAACTTGCAGGGATACTCTTAAGGCGCGAAATCTCCTTTTGGATAGTCTCCGCCACTTCTTTTGTGCACTGAAGCTCTTTCACCTGCTTCGTGTACTTATCCACATAATCATCTGAGGACTCCCCGTCTCCCAGCTCGCTGCGGATCACGCGCATCTGCTCCCGGAGAAAATACTCTTTCTGGTTCTTATCCACTTCCTCCTTTACCTTATTGCGGTATTCTTCGCGGATCCGCGAGAGATTGATCTCATCCATAAGCACGGCAGACACGATCTCGTAGCGCTGTCCGAGATCGAGGCATTCCAGAACCTGCTGGCGCCTGTCATAGCTCATATTGATGTGCATAGCGATCAGATCTGTCAACATCCCCAGGTCATCCGTGCGGTTTATTTTATCAAACGCACTCCTGCCGGCCCTCGGATTCTCCTCCAGATACACTTTGTATATTTCTTTCAGATTGCGGCACATCGCCTCCTGCTCCACCGGACTGACAAGTTCACTCTCGTCACCCCAGTCATAGGGAACGACATCCCCCAAAAGAAACGGCTTCGTCTGGTTGAGGCTCATAAGGCTTCCCCTCTCCTTTGTGGAAACCATAAGCCTCACAACATTGCCCTTCAGCTTGACCTCCTGGCGCACCTTTGCAATAACACCGATCTCATGAAGATCATAAAAAGAGGGAGATTCCACATCCTCATTCTGCTGGGCTGTGATAAAAATAGTACCGTCTCCTGCCATGGCATACTCAATAGCACATTTCGTTATATCCCTGCTAATATCCAAATGAATCAGCATACCGGGCAAAACTGCCATGCCACGCAGAGCAAGGATCGGCATTGTCTTCATTTGATGTTCATTCATATTTCTATTTCACCTCATGTTCAGGTTTTTCCACTGCAAGTTTAAGCACTCTCTTCTTTCGCTTCAGGTTCTTTCTCTTCGATCAATAACTGCTCGTCGTAACCGATCAGTTTTGGAGCTCCCTCACCAGTGATCACATCTTTTGTAATGACACACTCTTTCACATCCTCGCGGGATGGCAGCTCATACATATATTTCATCATACTGGTCTCCAAAATCGCCCGCAGCCCCCTGGCCCCGGTCTTTCTCTCATTAGAGAGCTTCGCCACCGCTGTCAGCGCCTCTTCTTCAAATTCGAGCTTTACGCCGTCCAGCTCCAAAAGCTTTTTGTACTGTTTCGTAATGGCATTTTTCGGGCGGACCAGAATTTCTCTCAGTGCCTCTTCATCCAAGAGATCCAGCGCCACAGTAACCGGCACACGGCCGATAAACTCAGGGATCAGGCCAAACTTCACAAAATCCTGGGGCAGCGCCTGCTTAAACAGCTCACCTACATTCTGTTGTGTGGGGTCGGACAGATCCGCATTAAAACCGATGGATTTTTTATCAATCCGGGAACTGATAATCTTATCCAGGCCATCAAAAGCCCCGCCGCAGATAAACAGGATATTTGTCGTGTCAATGTGAAAAAATTCCTGCTGCGGGTGCTTTCTTCCGCCCTGGGGCGGAACACTGGCCTCTGTGCCCTCCAGTATTTTCAGAAGCGCCTGCTGTACGCCCTCCCCGGAGACATCCCGGGTAATTGATACATTCTCTGCCTTTTTTGTTATTTTATCAATTTCATCGAGATAGATGATACCGTGCTCTGCCCGCGAAATGTCATAATCAGCCGCCTGGATGATCTTCAGCAGGATATTTTCAACATCCTCCCCGACATAACCCGCCTCTGTCAATGTCGTCGCGTCTGCGATGGCAAATGGCACATTCAACACTTTTGCGAGCGTCTGGGCGAGATAGGTTTTTCCCGAACCGGTAGGGCCGACCATGAGGATATTACTCTTCTGGAGCTCTACGTCCATATCACGTCCCGCTTTGATCCTCTTATAATGATTATAGACAGCGACAGACAGCGCCCGTTTCGCCTCATCCTGCCCCACTACATACTCATCCAGGAAACTCTTGATCTCTTTTGGTTTCAGAAGATTGATCCCATCCTCATCTGCCTTTTCCTCATAATTCTCCTGATACTCTTCTTCCAGGATCTCATCGCAGAGATCAATGCACTCATCACAGATATACACCCCGTTGGGCCCCGCGATCAACCGGTGAACCTGCTTTTCTGTCTTTCCGCAAAAAGAACAGCGCAGCAGCGGCATATCATTTAATTTCCCTGGCATATCTCACACCTTCCTCCGTTTTCATTCTGATATCGGAAAATGGCGTCAGCTCCACCGACACCATTTCCATAAGGAACATATCGTTCCGAAAAACTGCATAATTCTGAGGGAGCATACGCTCCCCTATTCACAGGAATCATTGTTCCCTTTCAGCAAAAGTTTACTCATTCTTTTTTTCATCTGCGCGGTTTGTGACGATATCATCCACCAGGCCGTATGCCTTTGCCTCCTCGGCGCTCATGAAATTATCGCGCTCCGTGTCCTGGGCAATCGTCTCTACGGACTGCCCGGTATTCTTTGCCAGAATCTCATTCAGCTTCTGTTTTGTCTTCAATATATTTTCTGCCACGATCTGGATCTCTGTGGCCTGGCCCTTTGCGCCGCCGGAGGGCTGATGGATCATTACCTCCGCGTTGGGGAGGGCAAATCTCTTCCCCTTAGCCCCGCTGGAGAGCAAAAATGCGCCCATGCTGGCCGCAAGGCCAATACAGATTGTAGAGACGTCACATTTCACATAGTTCATTGTATCGTAGATCGCCATACCAGCCGTCACCGAACCGCCCGGGCTGTTTATATAAAGCTGTATATCCTTGTTCGGATCTTCTGATTCCAAAAACAAAAGCTGCGCCACAACAAGACTGGCCGTCTGGTCATTTACCTCATCCGCCAGAAAAATAATACGCTCTTTTAACAATCTTGAATAAATGTCATAGGAGCGCTCGCCGCCCCGGCTTGTCTGTTCTACGACATAGGGTACTAAAGCCATTGTCATACCTCCCAGTCAAATAATCGAAACCATCACACTACTCTTTGTCTTCCCCGTCATCTTTCGCGGGCACTTCTTTTGCATTTTTTGCGAGAAATTCGATCGCTTTTCTCACTCTTGCGTCCAGGGAGATCTGTTTTTTCTCCTCATCCCCCATCGTCTCTTTCATATTATCCGCATCCAGCTGATACATAGAAGCCAGATTGTTGATCTCTTCCTCGATATCGCTGTCTGAGGGCTCGATGTTTTCTGCGTCCGCTACTGCCTCCAGCGTCAGCCTTGTCCGGATCCTCTTCTCAGCATCCGGCCTCATCTGCGCCATCATGCTTTCCATCGTCATACCCGTCATCTGCATATACTGTTCAAAACTCAGCCCCTGCTGCTGGATCCTTATTGCAAACTCCTGTGCCATCTGTCTTGTCTGCTCATCCACCATCGGCTCCGGCAGCTCAATCATCGCGAGATCGACAACCTTCTCGATCACTTCATTTTCTTTCTGCCTCTCAGCCTCTTCTTTCTTTTTCTCCGTCAGAGTTTTCTTCACACTCGCCTTATATTCTTTCAATGTCTCAAATTCAGAGACCTCATCCGCAAACTCATCGTTCAGTTCCGGCAGCTCTTTTCTCTTAATCTCCTTGATGGTCACTTTAAACAGGGCCGGTTTCCCCTTGAGTGACTCCTCGTGGTATTCCTCCGGGAATGTGACGTTAACATCCACTTCATCCCCTTTATTCTTTCCAATCAGCTGATCCTCAAAATTATCAATAAAGGAATGGCTGCCGATCACCAGAGAGTAATCTGTCCCTTTTCCGCCCTTGAAAGGCTCACCATCCACAAATCCCTCAAAATCAATGACTGCCGTGTCATCTTTTTCAACGGCGCGGTCCTCCACCGATACAATACGGCTGTTCTGCTCCCTGACTCTCTCGATCTCTGCATTTACATCAGCCGCAACAACCTTAACTTCTTTTTTCTCAACCTCAATTCCCTTATACTGCCCCAGGGTAACTTCCGGCCTGACAGCAACAGTAGCAGAAAAGACGAAATCTTTCCCGGCGCCAATATCCACAATGTCGATCTCCGGGCGTGACACGATCTCAAGGTCACATGCTTTGGCCGCCTCATCATAGGCGTCCGGAATCGCAAAATCAACGGCGTCCTCATAAAAAATTTCAGGGCCGTACATCTTCTCGATCATTTTGCGCGGAGCTTTTCCGCGGCGGAATCCCTGGATACTGATCCGGTTCTTATTTTTGTTGTACGACTTCACCACGGCTTTCTCAAACTCATCGGCGCTCACGGTAATTGTCAGCTTCGCCATGCTCTTTTCCAGATTTTCTACTGTGTAACTCATTTTTTCCTCCATTCTGCTGCCGCCTTACCGGCATTTAACTTAATAAAATTTTTCAGCCAGTCCTTTTTATCCAAGTACATGGCCTTTCTTTTTCAGCACATTTACGATATACTCGACATTTTCTCTGCACAGTTCTTCGGTCTCGGCCTCAACCATAACCCGGATCAGCGGCTCCGTACCGCTCTCCCGGAGCAAAAGGCGTCCGGAATCCCCTAAGGATGTCACAACTTTTTCCTCTGCATCCTGGACATCCCCGTCCATCCTGGCAGCCAGTTTATCCTTCACTTTGACATTCACCAGAAGCTGCGGATAAATGTGAAGATCCGCCGTCAGGTCAGACATTGTCTGGCCCGACCTAAGCCACGCCTCCATAATCATCAGTGATGTGAGGATACCGTCCCCGGTTACTGCGTGTTCTTTGAAAATAATATGTCCCGACTGCTCCCCGCCGATGGAATAATTGTGCTCCATCATATTTTCACAGACATATTTGTCCCCGACGGCAGTCTGCTCATATCGGATACCGAGCTTATCAAATGCTTTATACAGGCCCATGTTGGACATCACCGTCGTCACGACCATATCGTCTTTGAGTTTTCCCTGCTCACGGAGATATTTTCCACAGATATAAAGAATATGGTCACCGTCAACCACCTTCCCCTCATCATCCACCGCCATACAGCGGTCGGCATCCCCGTCATAGGCAAAGCCTATATCCGCGCCTGTATCATATACCAGAGCCTGCAGGGCCTCAATATGAGTGGATCCACAGTCACGGTTGATATTCGTGCCGTTCGGCTGATCGTTCCGGACAATGACTTTCGCCCCCAAGTCTTCAAATATTCCCCTGGCCATCACAGACGCTGAGCCATTCGCCAGATCCAGGGCGATGGTTTTCCCCTCAAATGTCTCTTTCACAAGGCTCTTCAGGTAGTCAATGTATTTCTGGCGGCCGGCAGAGTAATCGAAACAGCGTCCGATCTTCTCCCGTCTGGCAAGCGGTAACTCTTCCGTCTCTCCGTCAATATATTTTTCAATTTGTTCTTCCACTCTCGGCTCTAACTTGTGCCCCCTGCCGTTGATCACCTTAATGCCATTGTCAAAATACGGATTGTGGCTGGCACTGATCATAATCCCGCAGTCAAAGTGTTCCTCCCGAATCAGATAGGAAATACTGGGCGTAGTAGTAACATGCATCTCATACGCATCCGCACCGCTGGCCGTCAGGCCGGAGATCAACGCAGATTCAAACATATACCCGGACAGCCTCGTGTCCTTTCCGATCACGACGCGGACATGATGTCCCTCGCGCTGAAAGTAATGCCCCAGAAATCTTCCTACTTTGTATGCGTGTTCCACCGTCAATACCGTATTGGCCTCGCCGCGGAACCCATCCGTTCCAAAGTACTTCATAGTTCCCTCCATT
>CANRMO010000155.1 GCA_947631755.1 uncultured Lachnospiraceae bacterium
ACGAAATTAAAGACATTCCGGTGGCCAGAATATGGGAACCAGACAGAAAATGATATGGGATATAATGTGTTTGAGGGTTGTACGAGACTGAAAAAGATCATATTCCCTGGGAACCAGAAACATATTATAATACCGACAGAGGCTTTTTGGCGCTGTCATTCGCTGAAGAAACTGGTATTCCCCAAATCCACTAAAAAAGTGACCTATATGGAAAATCGTTTTGCGGCAAACTATAAAAAGGATCTGGCAACGCTGGTCTTTAAGGGAAAGAAAACAGAGCTCTCATCAGGATTTCAGAGCTGGCATTTTTCTGATTATCCATCACCCCCTGAGGGCACACATCTTCTGTCTGTGAGAAAAGTCGCAGCACCAAAAGGTTCAAGGGCATTTGTATATGCCTCCCGGTCGGTAGTGATTTCCAGACTGCATTTTTTTAAGAAAGAGCCAGCTACAAATAAGTATTTTGATGACTGGGACGATATCACATTTGAGCCAGTTATATGCGAGGAGACATAATGAAAAAGGGATACCCTGTTTTTGAAGCGGGTATCCCTTTTTGCAAAATCCGTCACATTATTTCATCCGGTCCTCAATATATTTTTTCAGAATATCTACGGTCATTTCCAAGCCGAGACGTGTGCTGTTTATGCACAGATCGTAAGTGCGGGAGTCGCCCCACTTGTGTTCGGAATAATGATTGTGGTAGGCTTTGCGCTTTCTGTCGTGCCGCTCCATTTTGGCAATGGCTTCATTTCTCGGCAACTGGTACTTTTCCATGACATGAGCGATTTTTGCCTCCCGGTCCCCCACGATAAAAATGCTGATCAGTCCCTCGTGGTCTTTGTAGACGGTCTCGGAACAGCGTCCGACTACGATAAAGGAATCCCCTTTTTCTGCGATGGAGCGCAGGTAGTCAAACTGCATGAGGGACAGATTTTCCTCCATAGAATTTGAGTGTCCCTTTACTGTGCGGGTAAGTAATTTGTTTCTCGGTTTTTCATCATATTTTTCCAGTGTCTCCACTGAGCTGTCAAGTTTGTCGGCGATGTGGTCAAGGATATTTCTGTCGTAGAGGGGAAGGTCAAGTTCCTCCGCCAGTTTTTCGGCGATTTCATGGCCGGCACTTCCGTACTCGCGGCTGATAGAGATAATAAGCTGTTTCTTCATTCACATATTCCTTTCTATATAAAATAAACATCAGCAGTATCTTAAGAATATGATCAGCATGGACAATGTGATCACAATCACGGTGGCAGGGGCAGATACCTTGCAGTATTTCCCCCAGCTGATCGGGTAGCCATTCCGGGCGGCCACAGAAGTGCCCACTACATTGGCAGAGGCGCCGATCGGCGTCGCACTGCCCCCGATATCCGTTCCCATAGAGAGCGCCCATACAAGAGTATCCAGCCGTATTCCGGGGATCAGGGAGAGATCTTTAATGATTGGGACCATTGTTGCCGCAAAGGGAATATTGTCCACAAAAGCACTGGCAATGGCGGAAATCCAGATAATGATGGCCACCATTGGCATGATCTTTCCACCGCTGATTTTTCCGATGGTAGTTGCGATTAGCTCCAGGACGTGGGTCTGTTCCAGGCCGCCCACAACGACGAACAGCCCGACAAAGAAGAGCAGCGTCTCATAGTCTACTTTTTTCAGCAGCTCCATAGCATGTTTCCCGGCGGCGATGAGAGTGGCGGCCGCCACAACGAGGCCGATAAAAGCCACCGTCAGGTGTGTGTTAGCGTGAGTGATCAGCAGCACGACAGCGACGGCGAAAATAACACAGCTGATAACAAAATCCTTTTTATTGTTAATTGCCTCAGAAGGTTTCGGAAATGTGGAGGTGTCAACGGTGACGCTCTCCGCCTGCAGCTCTTTCCGGAACGTGAAATAAAAATAAATGATAACGACAATCAGGCTGATCCCGGCAATGACGCCTGTGTTTGTGATAAAGGAAAAGAAACTGTAGCCGAGTGAGGTGCCGATAATAATGTTTGGCGGATCGCCGCACATAGTGGCAGAGCCTCCCAGATTGGCGCAGAAGATTTCCGCCAGGATCATGGGGACAGGGTTGATCTTCAGCAGTTTTGACAATTCCACGGTGACAGCTGCCAGAAACAGGATGACGGTGATGCTGTCAATAAACATGGCGAGAACCGCAGACATAACCATAAATGCGATAAAGAGCGGCACCGGCTTATAATTTACCAGTTTTGCCAGGTTCATGCAGAGCCATTGGAAGAACCCCGAATGTGCCATGCCCTCCACCATGATCATCATACCAGCAATAAATATGATCGTTGCCCAGTTGATGCCGGAGGACTCTTCTGCCGCCGTGCTGTACCAGAAATTGGATGTAAAGATACTCTGTACATTCAGCGTCTGCGTTATGGCAGCCATACTTCTCATGCATATGCCAAAGACCACGATCAGTGTCAGCGCGCCACAGCCCAGAGTGGTATACTGTCTCGGCAGTTTTTCGGTAATGATCAGTGCGAACATGGCGATAAAAATAACAACTGCGATAACTTGTGCGATAATCATAGAACTCCTTCTTTCTATAAGTGTATTGCCGGGCGCATTTCCACACATATTGCGTATGGCAGCAGTCCGTATGTGCAGTTAAGATACCCGGCTGTTTTTAACCAGTTATTAGAATACAACTTTTGCTTTTTTATTTCAAGTTCTTTTGTTGAAAAGATATAAAATTAACAGGTTTATGGGAATAAAATGATGTTCCTGGGTAAATATTAGTATCATACTCAGGACATAGAACGGAGGAAAAATATGAACAACAAAAAAGCGGTGGGAAAGAGGAGTATCCTGTTTAGCAGGCCGCCAGTCATTATCGGCGCAGGGAGCGTCGCAGGTGAGAAAGAGGGACAGGGGCCTTTCGGGAAATATTTTGACATTATTGAGAAAGATCCGCTCTTTGGCTCTGGGACGTGGGAAGAGGCGGAGAGCCGCATGCAGCATATGTCGGCCCAGATCGCTCTGCGGAAAGCAGGCCTTGAGCCAAAGGAGGTGCGGTATCTGGTTGCGGGCGACCTTCTCGGGCAGCTGATCGCTACCTCTTTCGGAATCATGAATTTTAACATACCGATGTTTGGCGTCTATGGCGCCTGCAGCACGATGGGGGAATCGCTGGGAATCGGTTCCATACTGGTGGACGGCGGCTATGCGGATTATGTGGTGGCGCTGACTTCGAGCCATTTTGCCAGTGCGGAAAAACAGTTCCGCTATCCGCTTGCATACGGGAGCCAGAGGCCTTATTCTGCCACATGGACAGTGACGGGAAGTGGGGCGGTTGTGCTGGCGTCCTCGGAGGCGCGGTGGCGCCGGAAAGAGACGGGTTATGTAGAGGTGGTTGGGACGACCACAGGGATCATTACCGATTATGGCATCAAGGACAGTATGAATATGGGGGCCTGCATGGCCCCGGCGGCAGCAGATGTGGTGCTCAATAATTTTAAGGATCTCGGAGTGGGGCCGGACTACTATGACCGGATTGTGACCGGGGATCTGGGAACGATCGGCCAGCGCATTCTCATCGATATGATGAAAGGATATGGATATGATATAGAGCAGCAGCATTTTGACTGCGGAACCCAGATCTACTACAATAAGGAACAGAATACGAATGCAGGGGGGAGCGGCTGTGGCTGTAGTGCCATTACACTGTGCGGGTATATAATGGATAAGATGAGGAAAAATGAGTGGAAACGTGTGCTGTTTATCCCGACGGGCGCGCTGCTCTCAACTGTGAGCTTCAATGAGGGAAATTCGATACCGGGCATTGCCCACGGAGTGATCTTAGAGGCGGTATCTGGCAGAGAGACTGAGGAAAAGCGCGGCTGAGGAACGCGCGTGAATGGAGGTTAATATGGATTATGTGATTGCATTTCTTGTGGGAGGGGCGCTCTGTGCCATTGTACAGGTCATCATGGATAACACAAAACTACTGCCGGGACGGATCATGGTGGGTCTGGTGTGTGCCGGGGCGATCTTAAGTTTCTTTCATCTCTATGAACCGGTAGCGGAGTGGGCGAAAGCGGGGGCGACTGTGCCGCTGATCGGTTTTGGGCACCTTCTGTTCAAAGGGGTGAAAGAGGCGGTGGACAGCCAGGGATTTATCGGAACATTTTACGGCGGGCTGGAAAATGCAGCGGTGGGCATATCCGGCGCGCTGATCATGGGATATCTGGCGAGCCTCGTGTTTAAATCAAAAATGAAATAAAAACGCGGTTGTAATTTGATTTTTGCTGTGTTAAACTGGTACAGACAGTGGGAGTAACGGTAATCAGTTCAGGGGGAGGAATCAATGAGACAGCTGGGCGAAAAATATCAAAAATATGTGTATGCGGGAGTGACTGGTTTTCTTGTTATCGCTGCCGCATTGTTTTTGAAACTGATATTGGATAATCTCGGTGCGATCCGCGGTGTGCTTGCTGCTGTAAATGCCGCACTTTCGCCCGTCTATATAGGGCTGATCTTGTCATTTCTGCTGAGCCCCCTGGTGGATAAAGCCGACCGCTATATCTTTCTTCCCCTCTTTGGGAAGATCACAAAAAAAGAAAAGACCGCGCGCAATGCGGCAAGAGGCTGCTCAGTGGCAGTAGTGCTGATCCTGGCCCTGCTTGTCCTCTTCGGGCTGATCATGATGGTGGTGCCGGAGGTGGTGAGGAGTATCACCAGCCTCGCGTCAAATCTTCCCACGTATTACCGCAATCTTGTGGCCTGGGGCAATCGCCAGTTCCAGTCTAACCCCCAGCTGGCGGAGTATTTTACAGAGTTTTCCGGCAGCCTGTACAAAAAGCTTCTGGCATGGCTCCAGAACGATATTCTCCCAAACAGCAACAAACTTCTCTCGGCGCTGACAGACGGAGTTGTAAATGCACTGAACGTAATTCTGAATTTCATCATTGGTGTGATTATTTCCATTTATCTCATGTTTGGCAAGGAGAATTTCTGCGCACAGGCAAAAAAACTCATGTACGCTGTCTTTCCGGTGAAATGGGTCAGAGGTTTTCTTGTGATGCTCAGTGAGACCCACACCGTCTTTGCCAAATTTATCAGCGGAAAGCTGGTGGATTCGCTGATCGTAGGCATTTTGGCATTTATTATATTCAACATTGCAGACATACCGTACACGATACTGGTCAGCACAATTATTGGCGTGACCAATATAGTGCCCTATTTTGGGCCATACATAGGAACGATCCCCTGCGCTGTCCTTGTACTGATCGCAAATCCGATGAAAGGGCTTATGTTTCTTATTCTCGTTCTTATTCTGCAGCAGTTCGACGGGAATATACTGGGTCCCAAAATACTGGGTGACTCCATCGGGCTGAAAAGCTTCTGGATTTTGTTTTCCATCTTGTTTTTTGGGTCGCTGTTTGGCCTGGTTGGGATGATCTGCGCCGTGCCAGTTTTTGCCATTATTTATCGGTGGATAAAGCGCTGGTGTAACCAGAAACTGATGAAAAAAGGGATTCCGACAGAGACTGTTTATTACCGGACACTGCCCGGGAGAAGAAAATGAACATTGAAAAATAGAACAATTAGTGGTATACTAACCTAATAGATTAGAGAACAGACGTTTTCTGGTCTCAGTTTTTCTAAGTTTTATTATAGGTAGTGCCCGAAATACCGGATGGTGTGCTGATCCGGGCAGGCCTGCAGCCGCCGGGCTGTTTTCGGGGAGAGGTGGACATATGAGTGATATAATGAAAGGGTATAACAACAGAAACCGGAGGAGACGTTCGTCGAACCGGAGAAAACGAACCGCGAAATTTTATAATATGAGTAACAGAGACAACTATATTACAAGAAACCAGTACCGTTCGCGGGGGCGCAGGAGGACGCCAG
>CANRMO010000156.1 GCA_947631755.1 uncultured Lachnospiraceae bacterium
GGCGTCTACGCTGTTTTTGTGATGGCGGAGGGAGTGTGGTACAGAGGGATCAGTAACCTGGGGGTCAAACCGACGATTCCGGGAGAAAATCCGGTGGGGCTGGAAGTGTGGTTCTTTGACTATCAGGGCGATCTGTATGGCAGGGAACTTACGGTTTTTCTTGTGGAATTCCAGCGCGCGGAGAGAAAATTTGACTCTGTGGAGGAACTTCACGGGCAGATTATGAAAGATACGGAGCGCGCAGGCCAAATACTCTCTCAGCGAGAAATTGGACTGAACTGGTGATAGACTCTGTTTTTAAATTGGCAAATCCGAGAAGCCAGGCGGGTGTATGTCCGGCGGGCGTCGATGCGTAATATTCCCCAAGGGAGCGCAGGCGGATGCCATTTTTTTCTGCGTTTTTTTCTATTTCTTTTTCTGTCAGCGCCCCATGGTAGCGAAGAATTACATACAGGCCTGCGTTGTCACCGGAGATCTCTGCCAGGTTTTCCGGGAAAAACTGGCGGATGGCCGCGATCATCCGGTCATGTTTTTCTTTGTAAATATTCCGCATCCGGTTCAGATGTTTTTCAAAATATCCCCGGACGATAAATTCTCTCAGCACTGCCTGGCTGGTCACTGATACGGGGCAGGCAAAATTTCCGCACCGTTTTTTGTAGAGGGGCAGCAGGGATTCCGGCAAGACCATATAGCCTACACGTATGGCGGGGGAGATGGCTTTGGAGAATGTGCCGATGTAAATGACTTTCTGGTTCCTGTCCAGG
The DNA here is from genome assembly GCA_947631755.1 of uncultured Lachnospiraceae bacterium. GTDB lineage: Bacteria > Bacillota > Clostridia > Lachnospirales > Lachnospiraceae > Eubacterium_F. Next base: position 765 of record CANRMO010000156.1, read on the forward strand.
CTCTGGAGGGAGGGGATCGGCCGTCCGCGGTAACGGAATTCGCTGTCGTGGTCGTCTTCAATGATGTAGCGTCCTTCTTTTTTTCCCGCCCAGGAGAGCAGTTCCTGGCGCCTTGAGATGGACATGACACTTCCCAGCGGAAATTGGTGGGAAGGGGTCACATAGCAGATGTCCGCGCGCGTACCGCTCAGCGCACTGACATCAAAGGCGTTGCCGCGGAGCGGGATGTCCAATACGGAATACCCGTTTGCGGACAGTATGCTGCGTGCGCTGCGGTAGCCGGGATCCTCCATGGCGATGACAGCTTTTCTCTCAAAGAGAACGCACAGCATCTGCAAGAGGTAGTCCAGTCCCGCGCCCACGATCACGCGGCCTGGTGTGCAGTCAACGCCGCGTGAGCCGTGCAGATAGCCGGCGATGGCCTGCCGGAGCTCCGGTGTGCCAAAGGGATGTCCGCTGAGAAAATTATCCGGGTTGTCCAGCTGGTTTTTCCCGATCGATTTCCAGACGGAGTAGGGGAAATGGGTCGTGTCAATGGCGTCCGGGTTAAAATCACAGCGCGGTGCGGTTTCTTTTACCGGAGAGGCGATGAGAGTGGTCTCGGTGAACTCTTTTGCAGAAAAATTTTGAGTGTGGAGGATTGAATTCACAAAATATCCCCGCTTTTCCCGTGCCTCAATGTATCCCTCTGCCACGAGCTGCGCATAGGCTGTATCCACTGTGCTGCGGCTGACCTGTAGATAGGCGGAGAATGCGCGGGAAGATGGGAGTTTTTCTGGGTGGGTGAGATGGCCGGAGAGAATTTCAGTCTTGATGTGGTCGTAAATCTGCAGGTACATGGGCCTGTCAGAGTGGGGATCCAGTGTGATCGTGATCATGTTTGTGCCGCCTCTCTTTCAAATAAGTAATTTCCTGCGGCTATTATACTACGGATCCGGTGAATCCACAATTGGATTTTTGATAGTGGGGAAAGGAAATTTAATGACCTGTTTGATTATGGTTGAGTTAAGGGACAATATTTTGTATAATAGAAATCAAGATATAGTTTTAAGGAGGGCGGTTATGGCTCTGGAAAATAAATTGGGTATTAACGATTCAGCAGAACTTGCGCGGACAGAGGAAAAAATAAGCAAAATAAAAGCAATTGAATTATATGAAAGTGATATTGTCGAAGAGTCTGAGGTTGGAAAATTTTCGGGGCTCGCTAAAATTCATAAGTTTCTATTTGATGAGGTATATGATTTTGCAGGAAAAGTAAGAACAGTAAATATAGCAAAAGGCAATTTTAGATTTGCTCCCGTAATGTATTTGAGAATGGCATTAGAACATATTGATAAAATGCCTCAATCAACTTATGATGAGATTATTGAAAAATATGTGGAAATGAATGCCGCCCATCCTTTTAGAGAGGGGAATGGAAGAAGTACACGTATCTGGCTTGATTTGATTCTGAAAGAGGAATTAAAGATGGTTGTAGATTGGAATAAGGTCGATAAAGAAGATTATTTACTTGCGATGGAGAGAAGCCCCATTAAGGATGTGGAAATTAAGGTTTTACTTAAGAACGCATTGACAGATCAGATAGATAACAGGGAAGTATACATGAAAGGAATTGATGCAAGTTATTATTATGAAGGATATAATACCTATAAGACGGAGGATTTGTAGGTGTTTTTGGACGTTGGTACTTATATGATGACAATGATAAAGAAAAAGTCGCGGCCAAATGCGGATAAAGAGAGAAAAAGTCGCAAATGGATTAAAGAGATAGCTGTAACCCGTCATTTAGAATGAACAGCAAAACAGTGCAGCCGCATGGCTGCACTGTTTTGCATAATAGCATATCTGTATATTTTAGTTTTGGGACAGCTTCTTACACCTCAAACAGCATATCTCCATATGCCGGTACTGGCCAGTAAGTCTTATCGACCATATCTTCCAGTGTGTCAATAGGGGTGCGGAGATCAGCCATTGCTTTGAATACTACATCGCGGAAGAATTCTGCCTGTTCTTTGCCCTCTTCCATGGCAGAGGCTTTGTTGTCCGCCTCTCTCAGCGCCGCCAGTGCTTTCTGGGCTTCGGCGAGGAGAGAAGAGCATTTAGTCAGAAGCTCTGTCTGCACGGACACGTCTGCAGCCGGACAGGCGCTGCGGATGCTGTTGATGGACTCGGCAAGGCTTGTGACATAGCCGATGATAGATGGGATGTACTGTTTTGCCGCCATTTTCACCATTGTTTTTGCCTCAATGTTGATTGCTTTTGCGTATGCCTCATAGTTGATCTCAGCGCGGGCCTCAAGCTCTGTGCGGGTGTAGACATGCTGTCTCTCAAACATAGCAACCGTTTTTTCATCTACGAGAGAGGCTGTGGCGTCTACCATTGTCCGGACATTCGGCAGGCCTCTGCGCTCTGCTTCCTTAATCCAATCGTCGGAGTAGCCGTTGCCGTTGAAGATGATCTTCTGGTGTTCTTTCAGTGTGTCGTGGATCAGTTCATCGACCGCCTTATCCATGTCATCCGCCTGTTCCAGTTTATCCGCCATGCTCTGGAGTACGTCGGCCACTGTGGCATTCAATACGGTGTTGGCGTCTGCGACAGACATGGAAGAGGCCACCATGCGGAACTCAAATTTATTCCCGGTAAAGGCAAAGGGGGATGTGCGGTTGCGGTCAGTGGCGTCTTTTTTGATCGGTGGGATCGTCTGTACGCCGATATCCATTCTCTCGCCTTTGTTGGAGTGGGTGGCAGTGCCATTTGCGAGAATCTGTTCCACAATGTCTTCCAGCTGTTCGCCGAGGAAGATGGAAATGATAGCCGGAGGAGCTTCGTTTGCGCCGAGGCGGTGGTCATTTCCCGGATTGGATGCGGACAGGCGAAGCAGTGCGGCATTGTCGTCCACGGCGGCGATGACGGCTGACAAAAACAGCAGGAACTGTTTGTTGTCATAGGGCGCTGAACCCGGGCGCAGAAGGTTTTTGCCGGTATTCGTGATGAGAGACCAGTTGTTATGTTTGCCAGAACCATTTACACCGGCGAATGGTTTTTCGTGGAGCAGGCATTCCAGATGGTGGCGCCTCGCCACTTTTTTCATAGTCTCCATCACGAGCTGGTTGTGGTCGGTGGCAATATTTGCTGTGTCAAAGATCGGGGCCATCTCGTGCTGGGCAGGGGCAACCTCATTGTGCTGTGTCTTGGAGAGAATGCCCAGTTTCCAGAGCTCTTCATTCAGTTCTTTCATAAAGGAGGCCTGGCGCTCGCGGATCGCACCGAAATAGTGGTCATCCAGTTCCTGGCCTTTCGGCGGCATGGAGCCAAACAAAGTGCGGCCGGTGAAGATCAGGTCATCGCGCTGCAAGTACTGGTCGCGGTCGATCAGGAAATATTCCTGCTCCGGCCCGACAGAGCAGCTGACACTGGATACGTCGTCTTCACCCAGCAGTTTTAATACGCGGACGGCTTGTTTGCTTATGGCCTCCATAGAACGAAGAAGAGGGGTTTTTTTGTCCAGGGCTTCACCGGTATAGGAACAGAAAGCAGTAGGGATGCACAGTACAGTTCCGATGGCGTCCTCGCGCAGAAATGCGGGGGAAGTGCAGTCCCATGCCGTATAGCCCCTGGCCTCGAATGTGGCACGGAGACCGCCGGAGGGGAAAGAAGAGGCGTCTGGCTCGCCCTTTACCAGCTCTTTGCCGGAGAACTCCAGCACAGCGTGCGCGTCAGACTCAGCACTGAGAAAAGAATCGTGTTTCTCCGCTGTGACTCCGGTCATTGGTTGGAACCAGTGGGTGTAATGGGTGGCTCCGTTATTCAGTGCCCACTCTTTCATCGCATGGGCGACAACATTGGCGACCTCGGCGTTTAATTCCTCCCCATTTTCAATCGTACTTTTTAAGGCGGCATATGTTTTCTTCGGCAGATATTCTTTCATCACATCATCGTTGAAAACCTTTGTTCCAAAAACATCTTCAATCACATTTTTCTCCATTTTTTACCTCCATCCGCGCATGTATTCTGCGCATATCACTCTGCCGCGCAAACGGCAACTCCTGTAGCATGATAAAAGAAAAAGGTGTCCCCATGAATGAGAACACCTTTGTTCCTGTTAACTATGTATATACCATAGCACGACTTTTCAGAAATGTAAAGTCTTTTTTTAAATTATTTCCCAAAGGATTCCATCCATATGTCAAACACATTCAATATTGTATCAGAAAAAGTAGATTTTTCAATACTTTCTGATGGGAAAATTGGTTCACTCGCATATATTTCATCGTTGATGTAGTAAGTCACGGTTCCGACTGGGAGGGAAGCGTTGACCGGGGCGCACAGTTTTTCCGGGAGCTCGTAAGTGATCCGCAGGGTGTCCGAGCGGCCGCTCAGTGTTGTGACCGGTTCTGGTTGTTTACAGGAAACATAAGGGGCTTTGCCGTCTTCTATTGGGATCTGTATCTTCGTGAGATCCTGGAGGGGGAGGGTCAGCTGGGAATAATTTGTAAAGCCGTAATTCATGAGATTTTTTGTGTCCGTCCATTTATAACTTTTATTTGGCGGCCATCCGGAAGCCAGGACGCAGCTTGCCAGCGTGATATTGTCTCTTTTTGCAGCACCGACAAAACAGTAGCCCGCATTTCCTGTGAAACCAGTCTTGATGCCGAGTGCACCCTCGTAGTAGGAGAGAAAGGCGTCTTTGTTTGACAGGGAGTAGGTGTGTTTCCCGTCAATGGTGGAGAAACGGTAAGATTTGCACTGTACGATCTTGCAGAACTCCTCATTTTCTATGGCGTAGGCGGCCAGTCTGCACATATCGGCGGGGGTACTGTAGTGTTCCGGCGCATCGAGACCGTTGGGAGTCACAAAATGCGTGTCCGCCATATTTAGCTCTGCCGCCTTTTTATTCATGAGCGCCGCAAAATTCTCGACGGATCCCGCGATGTGTTCGGCGATTGCCACGGCGGTGTCGTTGTGGGATTCGAGCATGAGGGAGTACAGAAGATCCGACAGGCGGTATTGGTATCCGCTGGCCATCCCGAGATGTACTTTTGGCATGGATGCCGCATAGGCGCTGGCGGTCACGGTCTCCCCGGTCTTTCCGGATTCCAGC
>CANRMO010000157.1 GCA_947631755.1 uncultured Lachnospiraceae bacterium
TTTCTGGACTCATCCGCCAGTTTTTTGATAACCTCCCCGATCTTTGCGGCAGAGGCATTGGATTCATCTGCCAGTTTCTGGATCTCAGATGCCACAACAGCAAAACCCTTGCCAGCCTCCCCTGCCCTGGCTGCCTCAATACTGGCATTCAGCGACAGAAGATTTGTCTCGTCCGCGATGGAGGAAATCAATGTTACCGACTGCTCGATCATGCTCACCGATTCGTCGGTCAGGTTTACCTGCTGTTCGATGCTCTTCACAGCCTCATATGTCCGCTCACTGGATTTTGCGAGCTCGGCAATGATGGCCTGCGCGTCATTTTTAGACATTTCCATATCTCTTGACGTTTTATTCAGAGTCTCCACACGGGAAATGATCTGGTCAATCGTCCCACCCATAATGTCAACCTGCTGGATTGCATTCTCGGTATCCTCTGCCTGGGACATAGCTCCCCTTGCGATCTCACCTACTGTCTCAGACATCTCATCTGTATTTGTGTGGATATCTGTGGCAAAATTTTTCAGATCCTGACCGGCATCCGCCAGAACTTCCGAGGACTTTTTGACATTCAGAATGACACGGTTCAGTTCTTCGATCAGATTGCCGAGGGCACGGGCCATCAGGCCCACCTCATCTTTTCTGGATGAGATCCTCTTATCAATAGACAGCGCCATATTTCCCTGTGAAATATTTCCCATCAGTAAACCAGCCCTGGAAACCGCTTTTCCCAGCCGGTTAGAAATCAGCAGGACAAAGACAACCGCAATGGCAAAGATAATAACAGCAAGAATAATAATGCCGATTGTACTTTCCCGGATCATCTTGTCAATATCGGCGCAGGGCTTGCCGGCAAATATCATACCGACCACCTGGCCGCCCGGATTTTTCAGCGGAATATAATAGGCATAGAAATTATCTTCGTTTACATATTCATTTGTATCTGAGTACTCTTCTTTGCCGGTCACGACATTTTTATACGCCGCCTCAGAAGCTTTTTCCCCGCGGATCTTCTGTCCCGTCTTGTGGCTCTTTATGGAGGTCGCCACAACAGAATCCTCAAAGTAGATCGAAATTTCCACATCCGATTCCTTCACAAAATTCTCCAGCATCTTCTCGTTTTTTGTGATCTCATATTCACCTTTTTTCAAGTAATTCCCGTTCATCTCATATTTGCCGGGATCCAGTGTGTCATAAGTTCCTTTCACACTGTAACAGAGATCCTTGAGGCCGTTCATTACCGACTGCGTGAGTGTCCCTCTCATCGACTGCAGCGCATAGATGGCAACAATCGTCGTCATGATCGTGAGCGGGAGAAGTGTCAGGAAAAGGATCTCCAGCTTAATAGAGATTTTGGCCTTTTCTCCCCTTTTCGCTTTTTGTATATTCTTTCTCTTTTTCGCTTTTGGAATCTTTTGTTTTCTGACTTTCTTCTCTCTCATCTTCTTTCCCCCTCCATACCAGACTCCGAATCCATCAACAACCCCACAACAACTGGCGGGATATCGATCCGCACACATGAATAAAATTATTATAACATATTCCGACAAAAAAAACTACTGCTATCTTACATTTCCTTGAGAACCCCGCGAATTTCCTCCTCTGTGACCGGCCTCGCATACACCTCATCGCCAAAAGACATAACATCCCCAATCCCTTTTTGGAAAACGAAGCGCAGCTTACCGTCCCGCACTTTTTTGTCCGTATACAATTTCTGTATCAGTTCCTCTCTGTCGATATAATCCGGGATCGTCACCGGAAGGCCGCACTTCTGGTACAATTCAATCACCCGGTCCCTCTCTGGCATGCCCAGATACCGGCACTTGCACCCAAGTCTCGCCTGGGCTGCCATGCCGATTGCCACAGCTTCCCCGTGCAGCAGCCGATAATCGCTGACCGTTTCAATGGCGCGCCCCACCGTGTGGCCAAGATTCAAAATCTCCCGGAGATTTTTTTCTCTCTCATCTTTCATAACTACCTGATATTTGACCTGGCAGTTCCGCTCGGAAATGTATGTGCAGGCATCTGTGTCACAGGCAAAGACATCTTCTGAATGCTGCTCCAGATATTCAAACAGCTCCCGGTCTGCCAGGCAGGCGTGCTTGATCGTCTCGGCCAGCCCGTCGCTTAAAAGGCGCTCCGGAAGTGTCTTCCACGCATCAATGTCGACATATACTTTCAGGGGCTGGTTGATCAGCCCGATCAGATTGGTAGCGAGATCTGTGTCCACCGCAGTCTTCCCGCCAATGGACGCATCCGCCGCCGCCAGCAGAGTAGTCGCGTAATTAATAAAGGGCACTCCCCGCCCAAATGTCCCGGCGAGAAACCCCGCAAGATCCGTCACGACACCACCGCCCACAGCAATGACACAGCAGTCTCTGCGGTATCCCTTTTCCAGCATGGCGTCCTCAAGCAGCTCTTTTGTCCTGCGCACCTTGCTCTTTTCCCCCTCCGGGAACACAAAGAGGTTGCCGTCATATCCCGCCTCTTTCAAAGCATGAAAAACCGGCTCTGCATACAGCGGTTCCACCGTCGAATCCGTGATCACCGCAAATTTTTTCACATTTCCCGCCAGTCCGTTTTTCAAATCCTGTATCAATTGCGGCACAAGGCCACTGCCGATCTGAACATCATAAGAATCATCCACAACTTTCTTTAATTTCACATGAAAACTGCTCATCTCAACCTCCATTAAAGAGTTTATATCCTGTATATCTTTTCTTTCCATCCCCTATTATAAATACTTTTACTGTCTATTACAACTATTATTTTCTACCGAATACAAGTAACAAAAAAACGAAAAATGACATATGTAAAAATCTGGATTACCACCTGTCCATAAAACCTTGCCTCCTCCGCTGATTTTCTTGACAATGACTATAAGAAGTGTTACGATTTTATGGAATTTACATAGGATATATTAATCTGTGTATATTGTGTGGCCGGGGAAGTTCTGTCGCCCGGATTCAATATGAAGTAAAAGGAGATCATTTGATTATGTGTGGAATTATCGGTTATGTCGGGAAAAAAGACGCAAAAAAAGTACTGATCAACGGACTGCAGACTCTGGAATATCGCGGCTACGACAGTGCGGGAATCGCCTATTTTTCGGACCGGGTCATCCGGATTCTGAAAACAGTAGGAAAGGTCTCCTGCCTGAAAGACAAAGTGGCAGAACAGGCAGGGAATGATGCGACGACCTGCGGGATTGGGCACACCCGCTGGGCGACCCATGGAGGTGTGTCTGACACCAACTCCCATCCCCATACGGCAGGAAAGGTCACGCTGATCCACAATGGTATTATTGAGAATTACAAGGAGCTCCAGGAAGAACTCGCCGAAAAAGGCAGGTTCCCGGTCTCCCAGACTGACACAGAAATCGCCGCCATGGTGATTGATGACTGCTATCACGGCGATCCGGAAAATGCCATCCGCAACGCTGTCCGCAAATTGCAGGGGGCCTATGGTTTCTGCATTATGTTTGAGGATATCCCGGAGACGATCTACGCCATCCGCAACGGCAGTCCCCTGGTGGCTGCCCACACAGACCGGGGCTCCATCATTGCCTCTGACATGGTCGCCCTTGTCAGCTATACAAAACAGTATTTTGTGTTGAAAGAAGGACACATCGCCAAGATGACAAAAGATGAGATTCTCGTCCGGGATGAAAATGGCTCCGTATACGGCCCTAACATCCACCACATCAGCTGGGATGTGGCCGCCGCAAAAAAAGGCGGTTACGACTATTTCATGATGAAGGAGATCCGCGAGCAGCCGGCGGCTCTGCGCAACACGATAAAGCCCCGCATGGTAAATGGGCTCCCGGATTTTACTGCCGACGAGGTGAGCGATGATATCTTCCACGACATCAGCCGCATTGTCATCACCGCCTGCGGGACTGCCATGCATGCAGGGCTCATGGGTAAAAATATGATTGAGAGGCTCTGCCGCGTCCCGGTAACCGTTGACATCGCATCGGAGTTCCGCTACCAAGATCCGATTATCGATGACAAAACACTTCTGATCACGGTATCCCAGTCCGGCGAGACAGCCGACACTCTGGCCGCTCTGCGGCTGGCAAAGGAGCGGGGGGCAAAGACGTTGTCCGTCGTCAATGTCAAAGGCTCTTCCATCGCGCGCGAAAGCGATTATGTACTCTACACACATGCCGGTCCGGAAATCGCGGTTGCCAGCACGAAAGCATACAGCGTCCAGGTCGCAGTTATGTATCTGATTGCATTCCGCCTTGCCTATGTAAGCGGAAAGATCTCGGAGGAAGAGACGAAACATTACATGTCCGAAATGATGTTCACAGTCGATCAGGTAGAGGAAGTATTGGGCTATGACAATCAGGTGGAGAGTATTGCAAAACGGTTGAAAAAGACAGAGGATATTTTCTATCTGGGAAGAGGCCTTGACTACGCACTCTCCTGCGAGGGATCGCTGAAACTGAAAGAGATCAGCTATATCCACTGCGAGGCATATGCCGCTGGGGAGTTGAAACACGGGACGATCTCCCTGATCACTGACAATGTACCGGTCATCGCACTGGCCACCCAGCCGGATGTTTACGCAAAAATCATTTCCAATGTGCAGGAAGTCCGCTCCCGTGGGGCAAAAGTCATTCTGATCACCACGCCCGGTGCAGCTGTGGACGCAGTTCTCTGCGACCACCAGATCACGCTGCCCGAGACGGATCCTCTGTTCAGTCCCTTTGTGGCGGCAGTTGTCCTCCAATATCTGGCTTACTATGTCGCCGTAGAGAAAGGATTAAATGTAGACCAGCCAAGAAACCTGGCAAAGAGTGTAACAGTCGAATAAATCTATTTCTTCCACCAGCCGGTAATCCATTTCCCGGCTGGTGTGAGATTGCTCTTTTTAAACCCCCCGGTCTTTTTGCAGCCCGGTTTGATCAGAGAAGAGGTCTCTGCCTTATTAGAAATATTCCAGGCAATATATCCGATCTTATATTTTTTCAATAACTGCATCCACTGTTTTCCGCTGGCTTTATCGAGCTGTCCATTTCCGGATGCATCGCAGATACTAAATTCTGTCACCAGTATCGGAAGCCCTTTTTCCCGCGCTGTCTTTAATTTCTGCCGAATATCCTCTTTGTGTGTGGCCGCATAAAAATGCAGGGCATAGACGATATTTTTCCCGGACAGCGGCTTCTCTGCGGCAATGTCCACATCCTGCGACCAGGTGGGCGTGCCGACAACAATAATATTTTTTTTGTCGTACTTGCGGATCCGCCTGATCACCTTGTTGGCATAAGGGCGCACGTCCCGCTCCCATGTCACATCGCCATTTGGCTCATTGCAGATTTCATAGATCACATTTTTCTTTCCCGCATATTTTTTTGCAAATTTCGTAAAGAATTTTAATGCCTGTTTCTGGTATGTTTTTGGATTGCCGTCGCTCAGTATATGCCAGTCAATAACCACATACATGCCAAGCTCTGACGCATATTTCACGCCCTCTTCTACTTTTGCGTAGAGGCTCTCATTGTATCCGGCGTTCGGATCACTGTAAAGCGCGAGCCGGATCGTATTCGCCCCCATTTTCTTAAAACTCTTAAAACAGGACTTGTTCACATACTGGGGAAACCACGCAATCCCGTGGGTACTGGCTCCTTTGAGCTGAACTTTTTTTCCCTTCTCGCTCACGATATCTGTCCCCGAAACAGACAATCTCCCCCATTTTTCTACCGGCGTGGCCGCCCTGGCCCTGCCGGTGCCTGTGGCCAGCACAGACACCGCAAATAAAATCAGCACACTTGCTGTGATCAGATATTTTTTCATCTCTGTCCCTCTCTCCTCTCTCTCAATCGTTTCACCGACGCCAGAAATGCCC
>CANRMO010000158.1 GCA_947631755.1 uncultured Lachnospiraceae bacterium
TTCCGTGTAATGGCATAGAAATAATCTGTCTCAATTGTATCCAGTATTTTTTCATGCTCTGCCCGGCGCAGGTTGCTGGTGAGGATTGTGTCAATGGTTCCGTTCTGCAGATCCGCCTCCAGCTGGCTGGCATCGTCGTATTCCCGGGTCTTATAGGTAAATCCGTTTTCCTCTGCGAAACCGGCCAGGCTCTTGTTCTGGCTGCTTCCGGTAACCAATCCCACCGTCATACCGTCGTATGTGCTGTAATCTCCGGAGCGGATTTTTGTGTTTTTCTCCTGAATCGATAATACCGTGCTGTTGCGTTCGATCGGGAGGGAGAATGCGAATTTTTTTGCCCGCTGTCTGGTTTTTCTGGCGGATGTAACCACATCAATCTCACCATGTTCCAGCATCGTCTGCATCTCCTCCCAGGACTTGTCATAGCCGGTATACACAAAATTCAAATGGGAGTATTGGGAAATCATGTTCAGCAATTCAATGCCATAGCCGGAATAATTGCCATTGCTGTCTTGCATATGATAGCCGTCAAAGAAGAAAACGCCTGCCTTTACTGTTCGGTTGTTGTCCTTTTCCGCTGCAGCCGCGGATGAGATGTTAGATGAGGCCAGCACAAAGCATATAAGCAGTGCAAAGATTTGCTTGATGTATGGCCGTTTCTGTTTTCTTTTCATTCGCTCAATTCCTTTTTCCATTCATTCTGTCCTCAAAAGCCAGAAGCCATCAGGTAGAAACTTGTTACTTAATATTATATTCTTTTCTGTCTATACATTCAAGGATAAAATAATTTATAGGATAAATCCCGCCGCTGATACAGAATGTTATTGAAATTCCTATTGGGCTGTGATAGCATTTTAATATGTAATCTTAGTAGAGGGGAGAGAGAAATGAGAGCAGTAATCCTATCTGATATCCACGGGAATTTATCTGCCCTGCGTGCTGTGCGTGATTGTGTGGGGCGGGAGACAGGTGTAGATGCCTGCCTCCTGCTGGGGGATGTGATTGACTATGGCATGCATTCTAATGAGGTAATCCGCATGCTGCAGTCGTTTTCAATCCCTGTTCTCTGCAATATATGGGGAAATCATGAAAAGGCGGTTATGGAAGAACAGTATTCCCGTTTTTCCAGCGAGAGGGGGAAACTTTGCGCCCGGTACACAAGATCTGTTCTGGACGGCAATTCGGCCCGGTACATAGCGGATGAAATGACGCCATACGGCCGCTGCGAGTTTGAAGTGGGAGGAAAGAGGTGCCTTGCGATACACGGCAGCCTGGAGGATGAGTATTGGCGCAGTATCTCGCCGGAGGGGGATCTGTCGGCATACCGGGAGTACGACTATGTGTTTTCGGGGCATTCCCATATCCCGCATTTTTTTGAGCGGTATTTTGAGAGTGATGACGCCGTCATGAGAAACCGGAAAAAAGTGACGTTTATAAACCCAGGTTCTGTGGGGCAGCCGAGAAACCACAACAACCGGGCCCAGTATGCCCTGTTTGATTTTGGTACGGAGTCGGTCAGTCTCCAAAAAGTATGTTATGATATCAAAAAAGAACAGAGCGCTTACCAGGGAGAGGTGGATGAATTTTATAAAGAAAGGCTTCAGCGGGGGATCTGACGGTTGATTCCGGGGCAGGTTATTATTGACAAAATTTTGAAATATATAGTACAATAATAAAAAAGTCAAAGTTGCGTATTATTGTCCCAGCAGGGCCAGGCTGCTGGAAGCGGCGCAGAAATGAGGGGTAAAATATGACGCATAGAGAGAAAGCGGAGCAGCTCCTGCGTCAGCAGTATCACTGCTCGCAGGCACTATTTGGAGCGTTTGCCAGTGACTTTGGTCTGGATCTGAAGACGGCCTTTAAGGTCAGTACCTGTTTTGGTGGAGGCATGCGCCAGGGGGGGATTTGTGGTTGTATCACGGCCGCTCTTCTCGTTCTTGGAATGGGCCTTGGGTTTTATGACTCCCAGGACAGGGAACTTGAGGTATACGGAAATAAGAAAACGAATGAGTTTATCCAACGATTTACTGAGAAGATGGGAGGCATGGTCAATTGCCGGGACATTCTTGGGCAGGATATCTCGATCCCGGAGGGGATGGCGAAGATCCGCAAAGAAGGGCTGATACTGAAAAAATGCCCCAGGGCCATTGGCATAAGCATTGAACTTTTGGAGGAGATGCTGGAAGAACATCTCAGGGACACGGTGGAGAGCAGCATTGATATGGAAGATATCCCGGAAAACGAGGAGATGCAGACTGTCCTGAAAGGGATCAGCAGGCGCAACCGTTTTCGGAGGAATGTCAATAATCTTTTGTATGCGACCTCAAAACCGGTGGCGTTTATACAGTTTGATATCCGCAAATTTAAGATTGTCAATGATCTGTACGGTGAAAAATTTGGGGATCAGATCCTGGATTTTGTCAAGAGCAGGCTGGTGGAGACCTGCAAAGAAGAGCAGTATTTTGTGAATCTGCGCAGTGATGTGTTTATGATTGTGACAGAGTATGAGACAGAAGAGGAGCTGGTGGCATTTATCAGGGGCCTGGATTCAGGACTTGGCAGTTTTAAAGATGTCAAACTCCAGATGACTTACGGCGTCTATACCGTCGAGGACAGAAAAATGGAATTCCGCCAGATGGAGGACCGGGCGGCCATGGCGAGGAAAGCCGCCAAAAATAATGTGCTGACGAATATCCTGTTTTACCGGGAGCAGTTCAAGGAGTCGCTATATAATAGGAAATTTATCGAGGAAAATATGCAGTCTGCCATTGCAGAACGGCAGTTTAAGATGTACCTCCAGCCCAAATACAGTATCTCCCAGAACGAGATTATCGGGGCAGAGGCGCTGGTGAGATGGCTTCACCCGGAGCGAGGGATGATCTACCCGGATCAGTTTATTCCGGTCATAGAAGAGAATGGGTTTATCAAGCGGGTGGATTATTACATATGGAACGAGGCATGCCGTTTTATCAAAAAGTGCGGGGAAGAGGGTTTTTCTCCCTGTCCGGTTTCAGTTAATGTGTCCCGCATTCATCTGAGAGATGATGAGTGCGTACAGGTGTTAAATGATATGATCCGGGACACCGGTATTTCCCGGTCACTCCTTGAGCTGGAGATCACGGAGACGGCGGATGACCAGCAGGTCAGCAAGAAAGCATTTCAGCTAAAAGATGAGGGGTTTACTCTTCTGATGGATGATTTCGGCAGCGGCTATTCCTCTCTCAGCATCCTTCTGGAGACGCCCTTTGATGTGATCAAGCTTGACAAGAAATTTATGGAGAATATGATGGTGTCAGAGAAAGGGAAACTGATACTGGAGCAGGTGGTCTCTATGGCAGACCGGCTGGAACTGGGACTTTTGGCGGAGGGCGTGGAGACGAAAGAGCAGGTTGAGCTGTTGCAGAACATCGGCTGCGACCAGGTACAGGGGTACTATTATGCGAAACCGATGCCAGAGGAAGAATTTTTTGAACTTCTCAAAAAACAGGAATTGAAAAAGTGAGAGCGCCCGGCGACAGTCCGGGTCCGGTATAAGTGGGAAACCATCTCCGGCTGTCAGGCTGCGGGGTGGTTTTTTTCGCGGATCCAGTAGTTAGTAAATGAAATTTTTTTGGTTTTTGTTAGCACTCACTATTGACGAGTGCTAACAATAGTGTTATAGTAAGGGAAGAACCGGGAAATACTAATTTTCTATAGAAGGGAGTTGACGCGTATGAATATTACAAAATTTACACAGAAATCCGTGGAGATTCTGAATAATCTGGAGAAAACTGCCTATGATTTTGGCAACCAGGAGATCGCTCAGGAGCACCTGCTCTACGGCATGATGACGATAGAGGACAGCCTGCTTTCTAAGCTAATGGAAAAGATGGAGATTGATCCTGCTGTCTTTCTCGCCCAGGTGGAGGGGCTTATCAAAAAGAGGCCGCGGGTCGAGGGAGGACAGGTGTACATTGGCAGCGACCTGAATAAAGTGCTTGTCTATGCGGAAAATGAGGCCCAGGCTATGGGAGATGAGTATGTCTCGGTGGAACACCTTTTCCTGAGTCTTCTGCACAAGCCCTCCCGCGAGGTGAAAGAGCTGCTAAAGGAGTTTCAGATCGACAGAGAGCGTTTCCTTCAGGCGCTGTCAAAGATCCGCGGCAATCAGAAAGTGACAAGCGACAATCCGGAGGCGGTGTATGACAGCCTGGAGAAATACGGGTATGATCTGGTGCAGCGGGCCAGGGATCAGAAACTTGACCCGGTAATTGGAAGAGACGGGGAGATACGGAATATGATCCAGATTTTGTCCCGGAAGACAAAAAATAATCCGGTTCTGATCGGTGAGCCGGGCGTCGGGAAGACCGCCGTTGTAGAGGGGCTCGCCCAGCGCATCGTCCGGGGGGACGTGCCGGAAGGGCTGAAAGACAAACAGGTTTTTGCCCTGGATATGGGTTCGCTGATTGCGGGCGCGAAATACCGGGGAGAATTTGAGGAGAGGCTGAAAGCTGTTCTGGAAGAGGTGAAAGAGAGCGACGGCCAGATCATCCTGTTTATTGATGAGCTGCACACGATTGTCGGCGCCGGCAAAACTGACGGGGCCATGGATGCGGGCAATCTTTTAAAACCGATGCTCGCCAGGGGGGAACTGCACTGTATTGGGGCGACGACACTGGATGAATACCGGATGTATATTGAGAAAGACGCCGCATTGGAGCGCCGGTTCCAGCCGGTTCTTGTGGATGAGCCCACGGTGGAAGATACAATTTCAATCCTGCGTGGGCTGAAGGACCGCTATGAGGTTTTCCACGGAGTGAAGATAACGGACGGCGCGCTTGTCTCGGCCGCTGTTCTCTCTGACCGCTATATCTCCGACCGATTTCTGCCGGACAAAGCGATCGACCTTGTGGACGAGGCCTGTGCACTGATCAAGACGGAGCTGGATTCTCTGCCGACAGAGCTGGATGAGGTACAGCGGCGCATCATGCAGATGGAGATTGAAGAGGCAGCTCTGAAAAAGGAGACAGATCATCTCAGCCAGGAGCGCCTGGAAAATCTGCAGAGAGAACTGGCTGAGCTGCGGGAGGAGTTCGCCGGGCAGAAAGCAAAATGGGATAATGAAAAATCTTCTGTGGAGAAAGTCCATGATATCAAGGCCAGGATTGAGGAGACCAATAACCAGATCGAGATGGCAAAGCACAACTATAATCTGGAAAAGGCGGCGGAGCTTCAATACGGACAACTTCCACAGCTGCAGCAGCAGCTCGAACAGATGGAGTCCGCCATGCAGCAGAGGGAGCAGACGATGGTGCACGAGAGTGTGTCGGATGAGGAGATCGCCCGGATCATTTCCCGCTGGACAGGAATCCCGATGACAAAACTTACGGAGTCAGAGCGGAACAAGGCACTTCATCTGGATGATGAGCTGCACCGGAGAGTGATTGGCCAGGATGACGGCGTGACAAAAGTGACGGAGGCGATCATCCGCTCCCGGGCAGGAATCAAGGATCCCACTAAGCCCATCGGGTCCTTTCTCTTCCTCGGCCCCACCGGCGTGGGAAAGACCGAGCTGGCGAAGAGTCTCGCGGAGTGTTTGTTCGACAATGAGAGCAATATGGTCCGTATTGATATGAGCGAGTATATGGAGAAATATTCTGTCTCCCGTCTGATCGGGGCTCCTCCGGGATATGTGGGGTATGAGGAGGGCGGCCAGCTGACGGAGGCGGTGCGCCGCAAGCCTTATTCTGTAGTTCTCTTTGATGAGATTGAGAAAGCGCACCCAGATG
>CANRMO010000159.1 GCA_947631755.1 uncultured Lachnospiraceae bacterium
ATCCTGGTGGACAACTCCCCGTCGGCCATGATCTTGCCGACATCCGTATTTGATATCGTGGAAGATGCCGACGATTATTATTTTCCTCCGGTGACAGGCACGTATCTTCGTCTGTCCCGGATGGTCATTAACGTGGCAGCAGTCGTATTGACCCCTCTATTTCTCCTGCTGCTGAAAAATCCGGGATGGATCCCGGACTGGCTTGCATTCATCAAGATCGAAGATCCGATAAATGTACCTATTTTCATGCAGATGCTGATTCTGGAATTTGCCATTGACGGCCTGAAACTGGCGTCTATGAATACGCCCAATATGCTCAGTACGCCGCTGAGTGTCGTGGCAGGTATAGTTCTTGGAGATTATACCGTCAGCTCTGGCTGGTTTAATTCGGAGATTATGTTATATATGGCATTTGTGGCAGTGGCAAATTATACCCAGGTTAGCTTTGAGCTGGGTTACGCCCTCAAGTTCATGAGACTGATCACGATATGTCTGACGGCTGCCTTTAATGTCTGGGGATTTGCTGCCGGTATTATTCTCACGGTACTGGCAATCGTGTGCAACAAAACGATCAGTGGAAAGAGTTATATTTATCCGATCATACCATTTAATAAAAAACAATTTTTGCGTAGATTCTGCCGGGTCAGCCTGCCGAGGAGTGAGCAGTAAAAAGGAGGCTGTCGCAATAAAACAGTCCTATAATAAAAAGATTTCAATCGACTCGGGAAGAGGTGATGCTTCGCATCAAATCTTCTCGCTGATTGAAATCTTTTTTTATTTAGCCTGATTTGTAGGGAGAAGCCCCTTTTTGTCTGGGCAGGCGCTGAATTAATTGTTTTTTTCTGTCATCGCCTTATCATAAATTTCCTGTAGTTTTTCAAGGGGGATTTCTGGGATGCTGGTATGTACCAGTTCAAAGCTGGCGCCGTTTATAAAAAAATTTCTGGCGTCTTCTTCTTTTCCTTCCTGCCGCCCCTCTTCCCTGCACGTTCTCTCATGAAGTTCTTCATCGTATTCGCTTAAGATCATATGCCTCACCTCGCTTCTGTGTCCTGTCAGAAAATGTCCGAGACATTTCCAACGGCATGCTTCTTTTACTGCCCGGTCAATTGCCTCATCCAGTCCAGTATATTTTCTGTATTCCCGGATCAGGGCGATCAGATCGGAGTATTCTTTTAGTGCCAGACATTTTTCCATTAAATCTTTGTTATGTCCTTTGTTAATGTTGAGCATGGTGGCTGTCCACTCAAATCCGTCCGCATCATCTGTCATAAAAGAATCTGACAGTTTCAGATGGGTCACATCCGCACAATCCGCATCGCCATTGTAAAAAACAATATATCTGGGCGTGGGGATCCTTACCAGGTTTTTTCCGTAAGCATCTAAACCGTTTTGTTTTGTATATTTCTCGTAAAGCCGTCCAAAGTACCAGAATCCCCGCAACGGCATGTTTGGATTATAAGTGCTCTGGTGTTCAAACAGGTTCATTTCAGATACGAGGATAAATGATACATCATTTTTGAGTCCCATATAGAGAACATCATCTATCGTGGTGATCTCAATCTGGCCTGCATCTGTATAATCTGTTCCATTTAGCGCATTGTATAGGGATAAAATATTTTCCTTATTTTCTTCCGAGCCGAAAATCAGACGAAACAGCCGATCTTTATGTTTTTTGTTTGCAGTTACATATCCATTTGCATTGTTCATGTTTCTACTCCCCCATTGTAAAGCATTTTCATTCATATGTCAATTGTGTTTTTCCAGGACGGTTTATTCCCTGCATCGCTACATTGTGCTAATGATTATAGCGCAGAGTTATCCGGCTGTAAATTGTAAAACTCCGCCAGGATTTTTCTTGGAATTTTGTGAAAGAATAACGAAATTTCGGCGTATTGCGATAAAATAATAGTCAGAAAGGCGTTTTGCGCTCCGGACGTGCACCAATCGCAAAAGTCAGATAGCGTGCTCCCGGATTGTTGCGGAAGAAAAGTTTTTGCATAGAATATACAAAAGGAAACGGATGGGAGCATCCTATGAATTGCAATTGTCAACTGAGCAATGTAACGAAAAATTATCTCAGCCAGTTTGAATGTATACTGGCTAAAATGGAACAGGGAATGACAGAGGCCGTGCTGACGGACAGCATTTCGCACAATTTTATCGTGCAGATGATTCCCCACCACCAGGCAGCCATTGATATGTCGGAGAGTATTCTCCGGTACACGACAAATATCCCTCTTCAGAATATTGCGCTGGGGATTATTGAAGAACAGGAGAAAGGTATTCGAGATATGAAGAGTATCAAATGTGAGTGTAATATGGAGGACAACTGCGGGGAGGATCTGAGAGAATACCAGTGCCGGATGGACCGGATCATAGAAACTATGTTTTCAGAGATGTCTTCGGCCTGTGCGGACAACAATGTGAGCGCGGATTTTATGCGTGAGATGATCCCGCATCACATGGGGGCTATCCGCATGTCGAAACTGACGCTGCAATATGAGATCTGTCCGGAGCTCATCCCCATCCTCAAGGCGATCATCCGATCCCAGGAAAGGGGAGTCATGCAGATGAGGCATCTGCTCCGCTGTTGAGGCGGATAAATAAATCGTCAATTGTTGACAAAAAGTTGGATGTGTAATAAAATGAAAACGGTTGAAAAAGGGGGTTCACAGAAAAATTACCTGTAAGTGATGGAGGAGAAAAAAATGATTTGTAATTTGTGTGGAACAGAGAACAAGGATGGTTCAAAATTCTGTAAAAATTGTGGACAGAATCTAGAGCAGGCAGAGAAGAGAGTATGGGAAATGGAAAAGAGCGAGGCTCCGTCTGGCCAGAGCGTGACGATGGATCAGACCACGGGGGAGAGCCAGAACCAGACAGCGGGTTCAGGTGTGAATTCGAATATGGGGCCTGGGGGGACGTCAAGTGAAGATGACGGGCCGCTTCAATACAATCCGACAGAGCACGGCTCTGAATTTGCGGGACAGGAGGGGACGGGCAATTCAACCGCCTGTCTGATCTGCGGCATTGTCTCCATTGTTCTGGGGTGCTGTGGAGGATGGTACAGTATTCTGCTCGGAATTCTGGCCATTGTATTTTCGAAACAGGAAAATAAAAAGGGAATTAGCAATTCTAAAACTCAGGCAGGCTTTGTGTGTGGTATCATAGGTCTTGTCCTGGGGGTAATCATGACGATACTTGGCATTGTTTTAAATATGGGCACAGGGCTTCTCACTTTGATGATGAAAGGCTGAGAAATGTGAATGTGTGATTGCCTTGTCATATTGTTTGAGAGATCAGTGAAATAGGACGGCAGGAAGTTGTCAGGTGTTTCTGGCGATTTTCTGTCGTTTTTCAGAATGGAGTTCCGACAGTGAATATATACGATGAGTTGACCGGTTATCAGAGGCGGGGCATTTACCCTATGCATATGCCCGGCCATAAGAGAAATCCAGGGTTTCATATGGACAACCCGTATTCTGTTGACATGACGGAAGTGAAGGGGATGGATGATCTTCACCATCCCGACGGTATGATCCGGGAGCTCATGGACCGGATGAGGGGGTATTATGGCACACGGGAGACATATGTGCTTGTAAATGGCAGCACTTGTGGGATCCTGGCGGGGATTTCTGCCTGCTGCCGCCGCGGGGACAGGATTCTTATGGACCGGAACTGCCACCGCTCGGTGTACCATGCCGCCTATCTTCTTGGCCTGCGGCCGTCTTATATTGTCCGGGAGACGGACGCCCGGACGGGGATCCCGCTTGGGATAAGGGCGGGCCAGGTGGAAGAGGCTCTGACGGAGCACCCGGATGTGAGCTGTGTGGTGGTCACTTCTCCGACCTATGAGGGAGTGCTGTCTGAGATGGAGGAGATTGCGGAGGCTGTACACAAAAGAGAAATTCCGCTTTTAGTAGACGCCGCCCACGGGGCTCATCTGGCATGGGGACACCATGTCTCTGATTTTTTTCCGGCGCCGGCTACAGAAAGTGGGGCGGATCTGGTGGTGGAGAGCCTTCACAAGACACTGCCTGCACTGACCCAGACTGCGGTACTCCATCTGTGCTCTGGCCGGGTGGGGCCGGAGAGGGTGGAGCGCTATCTGGATATTTATGAGACGAGCAGTCCCTCATATGTGCTTATGGCGAGCGTGGGACAATGTATGGAATGGCTGGGAAATAATAGCAGGGAGGCTTTCTCCGCCTATGAAAAGAGACTGAGAAAATTTTCGTCTGGAGCAGAGAATTGGCGTAGTCTGTCGCTCTGGGATATTCCCGGAAAGGATCCGTCTAAAATTGTCATCGCTGTAAATCCATCTGCGATCGCTGCTGAACCAGTTGCGATTGCTGCCAGAGCGCAGGAATTTACAGGCTGCCGTCTGGCACAGGTGCTGCGGGAGCAATATAAGATTGAACTTGAGATGGCGGCACCGGGATACGCTCTGGCTATGACGGGCCCCTGTGACACGGATGAGGGGTTTGAGCGGCTGGCAGAGGCCCTCCGGGAGATCGATGCCGGGCTGGCAGAATCCGGTGGTTCCACCGGGGACAGTTTCTATATGCCGCATATGCTGCCGGGGAGGATTTTCCTGGATCCCTATGATGCCGTGAACGGAGAGACAGAGGCTGTGCCGCTGGGAAAAAGCATCGGGCGGATTTCCGCGGAATACGCCTATATTTATCCGCCGGGCGTCCCGTTTTTAGCGCCGGGGGAAGAGATCACGAAAGAGGCGGTGGACCGGATCCGGTATGCCGGAGAGAATGATCTGGAGCTTCTGGGGCTGGCGGATGATACGGCCGCCACCATTCGTGTATGTGTGACAGGAGGAAATGGCTGCAATGGGTAAATTATTCGTTTTTATGGGAAAGAGTGCATCTGGGAAGGACACGCTTTACCGGATGGTCCGGGAGAGGCATCCGGAGCTGTATCCGGTAGTGCCCTATACGACCAGGCCCATGCGGGCCGGGGAGACGGATGGGGAGGCATATCATTTTGTCACCGAAGAGAAGCTACGGGAAATGGAGCAGGCGGGGCGGGTAGTGGAGTGCCGCTGCTATGAGACCGTAAAGGGACCCTGGTATTATTTTACAGCGGATGACGGGCAGATTGATTTTGCGAGAGGAAATTTCTGTCTGATCTCGACGCTGGAAGGATATGAGAAAATACGGATGTTTTACGGAGAGAGACAGGTTGTTCCGCTTTATATTGAAGTTCCCGATTTTGTGAGGATCGAGCGCTCTCTGGCGAGAGAACACGAACAGGAGAGGCCGTGTGTGGCGGAGGTGTGCAGGAGATTTCTGGCGGATGAACAGGATTTTTCGGAGGAAAAGCTCAGGAGAGCCGGGATTGACAGAAAAATCTCTAATGTGGACAGGAAGGAGGCGGTCCGCCAGATTGAGGCGCTGCTCTGAATCGCATTGTTATCCTTTCTGGCAGGGAATAAAAAACAGTAGATAAAACACGGAAAAAGTGATATGATAAACACAGGTGCATACAGGGGAAGGATGTGAGGACAGTTGGATATTCGCGTTGACAATATGCAGCAGGTGAACCAGACAACCCAGACGGCCCAGGCTCAGGAGACAAGCGAAGATTTTAAGTTTACACTGATGAGTACGATTGAGGATGCGGGGCTGAAAGAGCGTCTGAATGTGATGATGGAAGAGATCACCATGCAGGGGGATAAGCTGGCGAAGCGGCGCGATGTGAAAG
>CANRMO010000160.1 GCA_947631755.1 uncultured Lachnospiraceae bacterium
ACGGTTATCAATTAGTTATAGAAACTATAGACTGAGTAGTCTTGACTGACTACACCATTATTATACTAGGAGAGGTTATTATGAGAGGTATTGACACACCGATTAAAAATCTGAGGAAGCGGGTTTTTACAGAAGTGGCAAAGGTTGCGTTTGATTCGGAGAATATCAACGATGATATTGAGGCGATCCCCTATAAGATCTCGCCGAGTGACCGGCCGAAGTACAGAGAGAGCATCTACCGGGAGCGGGCCATCTGCGCAGAGCGTGTCCGCCTGGCCATGGGGCTTTCACTGAGGCCGGACGACGCGCCGGTGCACATCACGAGCGGCATGGATGCCAGCAATGTGGCGGAAAAATATTATGAGCCGCCGCTGATGCAGGTGATTCCGTCCGCCTGCGACATGTGTGAGGACAACGTGTATGTGGTTACAGACCAGTGCCGCGGCTGTGTCGCCCATCCGTGCTCCGAGGTCTGCCCGAAAGGGGCGATCACTATGATTAACGGCAAGTCCCACATCGACAGAGAGAAATGTATCAAGTGCGGCAAGTGCAAGGCGATCTGTCCATACGGGGCGATTGCAAAAAAAGTGCGCCCGTGCTCCGAGGCGTGTGGTATCCACGCCATCAGCACAGATGAACAGGGGCGCGCCCACATTGACGATGAAAAATGTGTAAAATGCGGGCAGTGCATGGCCAGCTGCCCATTTGGCGCAATTGCGGATAAATCCCAGATATTCCAGCTGATCCAGGCGATGAAACAGGGAAAAGTCATCGCCGAACTGGCGCCAGCGGTCATCGGGCAGTTTGGCGATGATGTCCGCCTGTGGAAGATTAAAGCGGCACTGAGGGAGATCGGTTTTGCTGATGTGTATGAGGTGGCTCTGGGAGCGGATATCGGAGCAAGCACAGAGGCTCATCACTACGTCAACGAAGTCGCCACGGGCAAACTGCCGTTCCTTCTGACCTCCTGCTGCCCGGCCTGGTCTGTGCTGGCAAAACGGACACTGCCGGATATGGTGGAGACGGTGTCCAATGCCCTGACGCCGATGGTGGCTACGGCCAGGACGATCAAGCAGAGGCATCCAGAATGCAAGATCGTGTTTGTGGGGCCGTGTGCTGCGAAAAAACTGGAGGCTTCCCGGACTACTGTGCGAAGCGATGTGGATTTTGTCATTACCTTTGAGGAGCTGGAAGCGATTTTTGCGGCCAAAGGAATCGATATGGAGACTTATGAGTGCGAGGAGCCGATCCATGACGCTACCGGGGCCGGGCGCGGTTATGCTGTTGCCGGCGGTGTGGCAAGTGCTATTGAGCAGTGTATCAATGAATATTATCCGGGAACGGATGTCTACATTGAACACGCGGAGGGGCTGGCGGAGTGCCAGAAAGCACTGCTGCTGGCCAAGGCAGGAAAGAAAGACGGCTGTCTCATCGAGGGCATGGGCTGTCCCGGTGGATGTGTGGCCGGGGTCGGCACAAATATTGCCATCCCGAAAGCTGCTCAGGCGGTGAAGAAGTTTGTGAAAGATTCTACGACGCCACTGCCGCCCAAAGAATATTCCAAGATTGAGCTGCCGTAAATGATAAGTGAAAAGGGCGCGCCGGAGCGAGGTACCCGGCCGTCCTTTTTCGATTTTGTTATATAAAGAGGGTATCCTTATGATAAAGAGACTGGTGTTGTTTACAAAAGGGATTGAGACGCTGTGGTTTTTCAGTGAGCAGATCGGAAAGACTTTTGAGAAACTGGGTTATGAGGTTTTTTATTTCGATCAGTGTGCTGAGTATGACAGCTTTTCCGGACTGCTGGATTTTTGCGTGCCGGGGATCACGGCGGCTGTCAGTTTCAATTTTGACGGGTGTTCCGGTGAGAATTATATGATCGATTCGAAAGGAATCAATTTTTTTGAGGCGAGGGAGATTCCCTTTATCAATATTGTGGTAGATCATCCGTTCTATTACCACAAGTTTCTGCCTTTTCTTCCAAAAGATTACACCCAGATATCGGTTGACCGGGAGCATGAGGCTTATCTGAAGCGGTTTTTCCCGTGGATAAAGAGGGGGCCGTTCCTTCCTCTGGCGGGGACTTCTCTCTGGACAGAAGAGACACTGCCCGGCTGGGAGGACCGCCCGGTGGATGTGGTGTTCACGGGGAATTATAGCCCGCCGCAGAGGCTTGAGAAGACGATCACCCGGATCAACGATGAGTACACCCAGTTTTATTACGGAATCATCTATGATTTTATCGAACATCCCCGCCGCAATATGACGGAGGTGCTGGAGGAGCACATGATGGAACAGGTGGACGACATAGATGAGAACGGCCTGCGTGACACTCTGCCGAGCATGGTTTTTATCGATCTCTATGTGCGCCACTATTTCCGTGCAGAGGTAGTAAAAACACTGGCGGATGCGGGCATCAAGGTCACTTGTTTTGGCTCTGGCTGGGAGTTTCTGGACTGTGGACATCCGGAGAATATCCTGCCGGGCAGGGCAGTGGATTCCTGCGAGTGCTTACAGCAGATCAGCAGGGCAAAGATTTCTCTGAATGTGATGCCCTGGTTTAAGGATGGGGCCCATGACAGAGTGTTCAATTCCATGCTGAACGGCGCGGTGTGCGTTACAGACTGGAGCCGCTATATGGAAGAGGAGCTAAGGGATGGAAAGGATGTGCTTTTTTATGAGCTGGGCGAACTGCAAAAACTGCCCGGACAGGTGATGGAGCTGTTAGAGGACAGGGGGCGGTGGGAGCGGATCCAGCGTCAGGCTTTCCGGACAGCGAAAGAGGGACACACATGGGAGCACCGGGCGCGGCGCATACACGAAGAAATACTTTGCAAGATACCGTAAATCGTGGTATGATGGTGCGGTATGGATTTTGAAGGTGTCAGGAGGTGCGAGCATTGCAGAAGATTGTGGCAGAGGATTGGGAACTGGATCCGGGGTTTCGTGAGCGGCTGGCAGCATGGGATGTTTTCCTTGAGTCTTTTGACGGACTTCTGCCCGGGGGTGTTGGCATTTTTAATTTTGACGGCGGCCATATACGGCCGCTCTATGTGAGCGAGAGCGCCGTTTTACTCTGTGAGGGGATAGAACCGGAATTGCGCGGGGAGGCCAGGGAAAATGTTGCCTGCCTTTTGCCGGAAGAGGATCAGAAAAAGCTGAGGGAGTGCGCGCAGACGGCGAGAAGGAACAGCAAAATACTTGACTGTGTGATCCGCTACTACACTTCAAAAAACAAAAAGGGCTGGATGTGGGTCCGGGGGCGGGTAATGAACGAGTACCGGGACCGCCTCGTCTATATGATGGTTTTGCTGGACGTCACGGCTCAGAAAGAGATGGAAAATGAGTTGAGGATCCAGAATGAGCGCTATCTTCTCTTAGAGGAGACCTCGAATGAGATTCTCTTTGAACTGAAGCTGAATGATGATGTCCTGACTTATTCATACCGCGAACTGAATGGCGAACTCAACCGCCGCCGGATTTCGCATTATTCAAGGCTAATGCGGGAAAATCCGCTGGTCCACCCGGAGCACAGGGATATGTTCCGGGAGCAGCTTCTGGCGGCGAGCCGCGGGGCAGTGCAGAATCAGATGGAATATCTGAGCAGGATTTCCGGGAATGGCTATGAGTGGCATCGCGTATACTATAAGAGCGTAGAAGATGAGAGCGGAAATGTTCTGAGGATTATAGGAAGGATAAGGAATATACACGACGAGGTGCTGAAACGCCAGCGCGGATTGCAGCATTATCATGTGGCAGGGGCGGAGAGCGCCATACAGAGAAAAGTGCGCGAATGTCTTGAGGATGCTGATTTAGAGGACAGCCACGCGGTGGTTATTTTGTCTGTTTATTCTTTTAAAAAAATGGTTGAAGAGCGGGGCGTTGCCTGCGGGGATGCGGTGACTCGTTTTATCCTGTCACTGTTCCGTGGCGGGGTCTTTGACCTGACAGGGCCGCTCGGTGATGGAAAATTTTTATTATATGCAAAAAATATAGCAAAGGATGATTTGGAACATACTGTTACTGGGATGATCCGTCTTGCGGAGTCCCCGGGAGCAGCAGCGGACGGGCTGACGCTCTGCTGTAATGCCGGTGCTGCCGTGGCTGACGGCGCGGTGGATTTTGATATGATTTTCCAGGAGGCGGAGGCCGCCCTGGATGATGCGAAGCTGATGAAGGGTGCGAGTTATGTTTGTTCCTGCGTGGAGGGGGAAGAATAAATGGCTGGAAAGAGAAAGAAACATAGAAAGTTCTGGTTGGTTTTTAAAGTAGTCATACTTTTGATGTTATTGACTGTCCTGGTCGGCGGGTTGATTTTTTATTTCCGCTACGGTAAGGATATTTTTGCCATGCAGGATGAGGCGAAGGTTCTTGTGCAGGCATCCTCTGTAGAGACGTTCCGCGCCTCAGAGACGTCTGTCGCCTATAACAAAAAGGGCAAGCAGATCGCTGTGCTGAAAGGGGATAAGGACGCATACTATCTGAATATAGAGTCCATCCCGCAGTACGCAAAGGACGCTATGATCGTGACTGAGGACAAGAAATTTTATAAGCATAACGGGATTGACGCAAAGGGCATTGTCCGGGCATTTGTGGAACTGATAAAAAATAATGGCGAGAAGAAACAGGGGGCCTCAACGATCACCCAGCAGCTTGCCAGGGGCGTCTTCCTGAATACAGATAAGACATATGAGAGAAAGATTAAAGAGATCTTTCTGGCTATGGAGCTGGAGAAAAAGTACAGCAAAGACCAGATCCTGGAATTTTATCTGAATACGATATATTTTTCCAACGGCTACTATGGGATCGAGGCGGCGGCAAAGGGATATTTCAGCAAGAGCTCCCAGGAGCTGAGTCTCGGACAGATTACGTTTCTCTGTGCGATCCCAAATAATCCGTCAATTTATGATCCGGAGAAAAATTTTGACAATACCATTGACAGAAAGAACCGCATCCTGGATCAGATGCTGGCGGACGGTGTGATCAACCAGGTGGAGTACGATGAGGCGTACAACGAAAAAATAGAGCTCAATATCCAGGAAGTGAAGAAGAGAAATTATATCCAGACATTCATTACCTACTGCGCCACAAAGGCACTGATGAAACAGAATGGATTTCAGTTTAAATATAAATTTGACAATGACGCGGAGAGAGAGGTCTATGATAGTGAGTACGATGATGCCTACGCGACGGCGCAGAAGATGCTCCTCAACAACGGATACCGGATCTACACGTCCATCGACTTGAAAAAGCAGCAGAAATTGCAAAAGGCAGTGAACAGTGAGCTGGCCGGGTTTAAGGAAAAAACGACAGACGGCACTTACCAGATGCAGGGATCGGCTGTGTGCATTGACAATAAGACTGGCCGCGTTGTGGCTATCGTGGGCGGCCGGAGCCAGCAGACCGAGGGGTATTCTTTGAACCGGGCATATCAGTCGTACCGCCAGCCGGGGAGTTCCATTAAGCCGCTGATTGTCTACACGCCGACACTGGAGCGGGGGAGTACGGCCAGCACGACCGTACACGATTATAAATTTGACGGGGGCCCGTCTAATTCCAACGGCTCCTACTATGGGTATGTGAGCCTGCGCTTTGCCGTGGAGCAGTCGCTGAACACGGTTGCCTGGCAGCTGTTCCGGGATCTGACGCCGGAAGTGGGGCTGGACTATCTGCTCGATATGAATTTTAACCGGATCGTGC
>CANRMO010000161.1 GCA_947631755.1 uncultured Lachnospiraceae bacterium
CAAGTTTGTCCGAAGCAACCAGGGAACCTGTATGAACCAGAGGCCCATTGTCTCCAAAGGGGAGCAGATTGAGGCTGGGCAGGTAATAGCAGACGGCCCTTCCACATCGGGGGGTGAGATCGCCCTTGGAAAAAATCCTCTGATCGGTTTTATGACGTGGGAGGGTTACAACTACGAGGATGCGGTTTTGCTCAGCGAGAGGCTTGTGCAGGAAGATGTGTATACTTCCGTCCACATCAACGAGTATGAGACCGATGCCAGGGACACGAAACTGGGACCGGAGGAAATCACCCGTGATGTGCCGGGTGTCGGCGACGATGCGTTGAAAGACCTGGACGAGAGAGGGATCATCCGCATCGGCGCAGAAGTCCGCGCCGGTGATATTCTGGTAGGGAAGGTCACTCCTAAGGGAGAGACGGAACTGACGGCGGAGGAGCGTCTGCTCCGGGCTATTTTCGGAGAGAAAGCAAGAGAGGTCCGCGACACATCTCTCCGTGTGCCACACGGTGAGTTTGGTATTGTTGTGGACGCGAAAGTATTTACCCGGGAGAACGGCGATGAGCTGTCGCCGGGCGTAAACCAGACTGTCCGCATCTATATCGCCCAGAAGAGAAAGATCCAGGTGGGTGACAAGATGGCTGGCCGACACGGAAACAAGGGTGTCGTTTCGCGTGTGCTGCCGATTGAGGATATGCCGTTTCTGCCAAACGGGCGCCCGCTTGATATCGTGTTGAATCCGCTGGGTGTGCCGTCCCGTATGAATATCGGGCAGGTGTTGGAGATCCATCTGAGCCTGGCAGCTAAAGTCCTGGGCATTAATGTGGCAACACCAGTCTTTGACGGCGCCAACGAGATTGATATTATGGATACTCTGAAAATGGCGAATGATTATGTCAATACGCCGCTGGAAGAGTTCGAAAAGAAATACAAAGATATTCTGGATCCTGAGGTGATGGAATATCTGCTGACGAATCAAGAGTACAGAAAAGAGTGGGAGGGCGTGCCGATCCGGGAGGACGGGAAAGTCCAGCTCCGCGACGGCCGGACCGGAGAATTTTTTGACGGGGAAGTCACGATCGGGTTTATGCACTATCTGAAACTGCATCATCTGGTAGATGATAAGATCCATGCCCGTTCCACCGGCCCTTATTCCCTTGTGACGCAGCAGCCCCTGGGCGGTAAGGCGCAGTTCGGCGGCCAGCGTTTCGGTGAGATGGAAGTCTGGGCGCTGGAGGCATATGGCGCCGCCTATACGCTGCAGGAAATCCTGACGGTGAAGTCGGATGATGTTGTGGGGCGTGTGAAAACTTATGAGGCGATCATTAAAGGGGATAACATTTCCGATCCGGGTATTCCTGAGTCGTTCCGCGTTATGTTAAAGGAACTGCAGGCACTCGCACTTGATGTCACGGTTCTGGACGAAGAGGGAAATGAAGTTCCGATGAATGAGACGATGGAGGAGAGCCCGTCAGAAAATGTAAATGAACTTATCAATGACAAGAATTTTGAGCTTCAGGAGGAATCCTTTGAGGAGGCCGGTTTCCGGGAGACAACCGTGGAAGGTCTGGATGATGACAGCAGCATTATCGCTGATTAATAGAAAGGACGGTTAAAATATGCCACAGTTTGGTAATGATATTGAAAAAACATTTACTTACGATAAGATAAAAATTAAACTGGCTTCTCCGGAGCGGATCCGTGAATGGTCCCGGGGCGAGGTAAAAAAGCCGGAGACGATCAATTACCGTACGCTGAAACCGGAAAAGGACGGTCTTTACTGTGAGCGCATTTTCGGGCCGAGCAAAGACTGGGAATGTCACTGCGGAAAATATAAGAAGGTGCGTTATAAAGGGGTTGTCTGCGACCGATGCGGCGTTGAAGTCACAAAATCCAGCGTCCGCCGCGAGCGCATGGGGCATATTGAACTGGCGGCCCCGGTGTCCCATATCTGGTATTTTAAGGGGATTCCGAGCCGCATGGGCCTGATCCTTGATATCTCGCCAAAAGTGCTGGAGAAAGTGCTCTATTTTGCCTCTTATATTGTGTTGGAATCCGAGACATCTGAAATTCAGGTAAAGCAGGTGTTGACAGAGCCGGAGTACCAGAAAGCCCGCGAGACATTTGGCGACAGTTTCCGCGTGGGAATGGGTGCGGAGTCCATCCAGGAATTATTGCAGCGCATTGACCTGGACGAGGAGTCCAGGACGCTGAAAGCAGAATTAAAAGAGTCGACGGGACAGAAGCGCGCGCGTATTATCAAGAGATTGGAAGTAGTAGAGGCGTTCCGCGAGTCCGGCAATTGCCCGGACTGGATGATTCTGACAGTTATCCCGGTGATTCCGCCGGATCTGCGCCCGATGGTTCAGCTGGATGGCGGACGTTTTGCGACATCCGACCTGAATGACCTCTACCGACGCATCATCAACCGGAATAACCGCCTGAAAAGGCTGCTGGAGCTGGGAGCGCCGGATATTATCGTGCGCAATGAGAAACGCATGCTCCAGGAGGCAGTGGACGCGCTGATCGATAACGGCCGCCGCGGCCGTCCTGTGACCGGGCCGGGCAACCGTGCGCTGAAGTCACTGTCGGATCTGTTAAAGGGAAAACAGGGGCGTTTCCGCCAGAACCTGCTCGGAAAGCGGGTGGACTACTCGGGACGTTCTGTTATTGTCGTGGGACCGGAGCTGAAGATTTACCAGTGCGGCCTGCCCAAGGAGATGGCGATCGAACTCTTTAAACCATTTGTTATGAAAGAGCTGGTGGCAAACGGCACGGCACACAATATAAAAAATGCAAAGAAAATGGTAGAAAAACTGGAGCCTGTCGTGTGGGATATTCTGGAAGAGGTAATCCGCGAGCATCCTGTTATGCTGAACCGCGCCCCCACACTGCACCGTCTTGGTATCCAGGCGTTTGAACCGGTTTTAGTAGAGGGAAAAGCAATCAAACTGCACCCGCTTGTATGTACTGCATTCAATGCGGACTTTGACGGAGACCAGATGGCAGTGCATCTCCCGCTCTCGGTGGAGGCCCAGGCGGAGTGCCGCTTCCTGCTTCTGTCGCCTAACAATCTTCTGAAACCGTCAGACGGCGGCGCTGTGGCAGTGCCGTCCCAGGACATGGTTCTCGGGATCTATTATCTGACCCAGGTGAGAGAGGGCGCAAAGGGAGAGGGAAAAGCCTTTAAAGATATGAATGAGGCCATTCTCGCTTATGAAAATCATGACATTACGCTCCATGCGCGCATCAAGATCCGCCGCTATGGGAAAGATGAGGATGGCAATGTGAGATCCCGTGTGATCGAGTCCACGCTGGGACGCTTTATCTTCAATGAGATCATCAGCCAGGATCTCGGTTTTGTGGACAGAAGCGATCCGGATAATTTTCTGAAGCTGGAAGTGGACTTCCATGTCGGGAAAAAACAGTTGAAACAGATTCTTGAGAAGTGCATTAATAACGAGGGGGCGATCAAGACAGCGGAGACGCTGGATGCGATTAAGTCCCTCGGCTATAAGTATTCTACCCGCGCGGCCATGACCGTGTCGATTTCGGATATGGAGGTGCCGGCGGCAAAGAAAGAGATCATCAAGCAGGCAGAGGATACCGTTGAAGTCATCTCGCAGAAGTTCCGCCGCGGTCTTCTGACAGAGGAAGAGCGCTACAAGTC
Source organism: uncultured Lachnospiraceae bacterium (assembly GCA_947631755.1). Taxonomy (GTDB): domain Bacteria; phylum Bacillota; class Clostridia; order Lachnospirales; family Lachnospiraceae; genus Eubacterium_F. The sequence goes on from CANRMO010000161.1 coordinate 3,668, forward strand.
AGTGGTTGAGACGTGGAAAAATGCAGATGATGACATTACCCATGCGCTGCTGACTGGGCTGGATAAATGATGGCGGACTCCGGCGCCCGTGGTTCTGATAAACAGATCAAACAGCTCGCCGGAATGCGCGGCCTGATGGCGGACACATCGGGGCGTACAATTGAGCTGCCAATCAAGTCCAATTTCCGTGAGGGACTGGATGTACTGGAGTATTTCATTTCTGCCCACGGCGCCCGCAAGGGACTTTCAGACACAGCTCTGCGTACGGCGGACTCCGGTTATCTGACCAGGCGTCTTGTTGACGTCTCACAGGATCTTGTGATCCGTGAGCGCGACTGCTGGGAAGAGCGGGATGGTGACGAGGAAATTCCGGGTATGTGGATCTCTGCCTTTATGGACGGGAGAGAGATCATTGAGACATTGGAAGAGCGCATTACCGGGCGCTATTCCTGTGATACGATCGTGGATGACAACGGTGAGGTGATCGTCAAGGCCAATCATATGATAACGCCGAAACGCGCTGCCCGCATTGTCAATACAAAGGCGATCATAGATGCCGGTGACAAGGCTCAGGTCAAGATAAGGACGATACTGACATGCAAATCTCATGTTGGGATTTGCGCAAAATGCTATGGCTCTAACATGGCCACAAAAGAGCCGGTACAGGTAGGCGAGGCAGTCGGTATCATCGCGGCCCAGTCTATCGGTGAGCCGGGCACACAGCTTACTATGCGTACGTTCCACACGGGCGGCGTTGCCGGTGACGATATCACGCAGGGTCTCCCCCGTGTTGAGGAGCTCTTTGAGGCGAGGAAGCCGAAAGGGCTTGCGATCATCACTGAGTTTGCCGGCAAAGTGCAGCTCCGTGACACGAAGAAAAAACGTGAAGTTATTGTGACAAATGACGAGACAGGGCAGAGTAAAGCGTATCTGATTCCCTATGGCTCGCGCATAAAAGTGATGGATGGCCAGGTTCTTGAGGCTGGTGATGAGCTGACCGAGGGAAGTGTCAATCCGCATGATATACTGAAGATCAAGGGTGTCCGTGCTGTGCAGGACTATATGCTGCGGGAAGTTCAGCGCGTTTACCGCCTGCAGGGTGTGGAGATCAATGACAAACACATTGAGGTGATCGTGCGCCAGATGTTGAAGAAGATCCGCATTGAGTTTAATGGCGATTCGGACTTTTTGCCGGGCGTTCTCGTAGATGCACTGGATTATGAAGATGTTGTGAATAAGCTGACAAAAGAGGGAAAAGAGCCGCCGGAGGGCAAGCAGATCATTCTCGGCATAACGAAGGCATCTCTGGCTACCAATTCGTTCTTGTCGGCCGCCTCTTTCCAGGAGACAACTAAAGTGTTGACAGATGCCGCGATCAAGGGCAAGGTTGATCCACTGGTGGGATTGAAAGAAAATGTCATTATCGGCAAACTGATTCCTGCCGGAACTGGCATGAAACGCTACCGCAGCATCGGTATACACAGCGATCTTGTGGACAGTCTTGAGCCGCCGGAACCGGTTGTGGAGATGGAAGAAGAGAAAGATACAGACATGAGAGAAGATGTCATGGACGACATCCAGGAGGAAAGTCTGGATGATATGGAATTTGCCTATGATGAGGAAGAGATTGCCACAACAGAAGTCGGTGAGGAAGAGGAACTGCTGACTCTGGATGAGTGACCGGCAACTAATCTCCGGGAGTATTTGAAAGGGCAGGGCAGTGCTTGTTTTAGAACAGGCGCTGCCCTGAAAATAAACAATTGCCTGGGGGCTGTTATTCCTTTTTTGCTGTAAAAAATGCTAAAAATTGAATAAAATCAAAAAAAATGCAAAAAATTGAAAAAAGGTGTTGACAGGAAGAGATATCTTTGGTAAGATAATATTCGCTGACGCACCAAAGGTTTCCAAAAACGGTTACAACAGCCGTGCGGCAGACAGCGGGAAGG
>CANRMO010000162.1 GCA_947631755.1 uncultured Lachnospiraceae bacterium
CCTTTTTCGTTTTGAAATAAACTTTTTTGCCCTTCACTTTTACTTTGAGTTTGGTATTGAGTTTGAAAGAAAGGGATCTGCTTTTCTGCTTTTTATTGATGGAAACAATTTCCTGCACTTTTTCCGGGAAAATATCATAGGAGACGCTGGTGTTTTTCATGACTTTTTTGTATGTAACCCTGTTCTGGTTCAGCACATCGGTGGCCGTTTTTTTCTTAGGATTACTGGCCCTTGCCTTTGCAGCCTTGAGTTTTTTGCCCTTTAAGGCAATGGACAGGCTGGTCCTGCCCCGCTTCATGGATACAACGGATTTTTTATTTGCTTTTTTGGATACTTTTATAGAAAGGTCTGTGGATTTCACAAGGGTGGTATCGATTTCTTTCCAGACGCCATTTTTCGAAGAACCCCCAGATTTTTTGTAATGAACCGGCATGGAGTAAGTAGCAGCGGTGTAACTGCCGTCGGACATGGCAAACTGCTTGACAAATTTCGTTCTTTTCTCAGTAATTTCCCCTGTGACCACTGCGTCCGGTACAGCAGAAGCCGCCCCCGCCTTTGCTTCCTTCCCTGGCATAAAATCAACACTTGAAACAGTCGTAACCATTAAAGCCGCTGCCAGCGCACCACTTATGACCGCTCTTTTTCTTTTTAAATTTTTGAATTTTTTCATAAGCTCCCCCTATCTTTAGTTATTAAATTTTTATAATGTAAATATATTACATCAATTTGCAAAAAAAGTCAATATTTCTATCTGTTTTATTTTGCATTTAATTTATTTTTTAATAACTCATTTTTTACACAGGCAGTCAAAAAAAAGATGGACTACCATTCCATGATAATCCATCTTTTCAAAACACTCATTTTCAAATTCCATCATACCGTCAGCCATTGATCTACAACGTGATCAGGGTTGCTCCTGCTCTCTCTGCCATATCGCGCATCACAGAATTATCTGGGCCAACGATAACTGCCAGATTGCTGCATTCCGACACGGCATAAGAGGAGCTGTATCCCAGTCTCTTTGAATTGATCACTATAGATTTCAGCTTCTCTGCATTATAGACCGCCCCAGGCTGAATGCTCCTGACTCTCTTTCCAAACTCAAGTTTTGTCAGATAACTGACGTATTCAAATGCTTCCCCGCGGACAACCTTTACAGATTCCGGCACATCAAACTGTTTTGCCGGTTTCTTCGCCGGATACTTGATGAGTGTCGTTTTATTTCCATTATACAGTACGCCGTCTTCCACTTTATAATGAGAACCGTTCCCCCCCTCAAAGGCAACGATCTTTCGGCAGTTGCTGAACGCCTGGCCTCCCAGATCTTTCAGATTCGACGGTATGTGCACCCGGCGGACAGCCGTACCATAAAAGGCAATTGCTTCGATCGTGACAACCGAATCAGGGAGCGTGACCTTAGACAGACTGCCATTCATCGCAAACGCAGAGTAATTTATTTTCTTTGTCCCACCCAGAATCGTCGCAGATCTCAACTGCATATTGGCGAAGGCACTGTCGCCGATCACTTCCGCCCCCGTCGTGACATGGGACAGATACTCATTGCCCGCAAACGCATGCTGCCGTATTTTCTTCACACTTGACGGCACACGGAAAGATTTTGCCATCTTATGCAGTGGGTACTGGATCAGCAGGGTCTTGTCCTTATTATAGAGAACTCCCTGTTCGCTGCTGTACTTTTTATTTCCGCCGGAAACATTGATGGCCCGCAGGCTCACGCAGTTATTAAACGCACCCGGATTGATCCCCTTTACACTGGAGGGGATGCGGATGGTACGAAGTTTCTCACAATTAGCAAATACCTTGTTGCCGATAAATGTCACTTTTCCCGGCAGGCTCAGTTTCTTTATGTTCGTGCCCTTGAATGCACCATTTCCGATGTACTGCATATTGCTGTTCAGCGTGATCTTTTTTAAGCCGCTCCCGGCAAAAGCCCGGTCGCCGATAGCGTATACACGTCTATTTAATTTTACCGTACCGAGAGAACTGCAGTTATAGAACGAATATTTCTTTATGATGGCCACGGATTTTGGCACAGTCACGCCTTTCAGACCCGTACAGCCATAAAATGTCTGTTCCGGAATATTTTTTATCCCTTTTGGCAGATTGGCGTTCCTCAGACCGGTACACTTATAAAAAACACCGGTATCCAGTTTCGTTTTTGAATTTCGGAATGTCACCCTCTGCAGATCCCCGCACTTTTCAAAAGCCATTTTGCCAACCTGTTTTACTTTCTTTGGTATAGTAACATTTTTTAATTTATAGTTTTTAGAAAATGCATTGTCTCCTATGCTCTCCAGATTTTTCCCAAGCTTTATGCTGCTCAGTTTATAACATTTTGAAAACACCTTTTCCCCGAGAACCGTTACACTGTCCGGCAGCTCTATCTTTTTCAGCGAAATACACTCAGAGAAAGCTCCCTGCCCAATTTCCTCTACTTTTCTGCCAAAAATGACCGTCTCCAATCTATCGCACCCGAAAAATGCGTAGGGGCCGATTGTCTCCAGATTTTTTGACAGTCTGACAGTCTTTAAATCCTCCATGCTCCGAAACGCTTCCCATTCAATTTCAACCACAGTATCCGGCATGACCACACTCTCAAAATCCCTTCCATAATAGGAATAAAACGCGCGTTCACCGACTTTCGTTACAGGAAACCCGCCCAGGGTGGCCGGAATAGACAGCTCTGTTCCTTTCACCTCCCAGCTATCTACCCCCGTCACCGTCGCCTGCTTGTTTTTTACCTTATAATAAAATCCATTTTCCTCATAGCTCTTTGCCGATGCGGGAACAGCAGAGACCACAAAAACAGCCAGGAACATTAAAAAGGCAAAACATAATTTTTTCATCATATCCTCCATTCTGAAAACGAACCAATCCGGTTCTTTTTCTGTATCTTTCTCTATATATAACGATTAAACAGGGAAAAATGTTGCAAAATGTGAAATTTTTTTTTAAAAAAACCAAAAAAACGGGCAGGCCGCCTGCGCAGTGCGGTTTAATGCCCGTTTCTCTGTGGCCCCGGACTCAGAATATCCGTCCTTTCACGTCACTCTTCCTCGACGTTATGGTACACATTCTGCACGTCGTCATCCTCATCCAGCAGATCCATGATCCGCCCAAACATCTTTTTATCCTCGTCGCTGGCGAGAGCCACATAATTCTGCGGGATCATCGTAATCTCTGCCTGGACCATCGGCACATTTTCCTTTTCCAGCGCCTCCCTCACTGCACTGAAATCCTCCGGCGCCGTCAAAATCTCATAGCTGTCTTCCTCTTCGTTAAAATCCTCAGCCCCGGCATCTAAGGCGAGCATCATAAATTCATCCGCATCGGCCTCATATTCCTCTCTGTCAACGATGATCTGTCCCTTCTGGTCAAACATATAAGAGACACACCCTGTCGTGCCGACATTTCCGTTTCCCTTTGTGAATGCGTTTCTCACATTGGAGGCCGTGCGGTTTTTGTTGTCTGTCAGAGCCTCCACAATGATGGCGGTCCCGCTTGGCCCATACCCCTCATAAGTACAGCTCACATAATTGACTGCATCAATATTTCCGGCCGCTTTCTTGATCCCGCGGTCAATCGTATCGTTTGGCATATTGTTCGCCTTTGCCTTCGCGATCACATCCCGGAGTTTGCTGTTGTTGGCCGGGTCCGGCCCTCCCTCTTTCACCGCGACAGCGATCTCGCGTCCGATCACAGTGAAGATCTTACCTCTCTTAGCGTCGTTTTTCTCTTTTTTATGCTTAATATTCGCAAATTTCGAATGTCCTGACATATTTATCTCATCCTCCTGTTCCATTGCCGTTTGCTATCTGTTCCATAACCCCGGGAACAAGCTCCGCCGTTTTAACTGCACACATGATCGTGTCATCTCCTGCAATACATCCGGCGATCTCCTCGATCCCGAGAGCATCCACTGCCGCCGCCACAGCCATCGCCATGCCGCTGACAGTCTTAATGACCACAAGGTTGTCCGCCTGCGTCATGGAGACCATGCCATCCTGCAGAACTCTTGCGTACCGGTCTGAGTAGGCCGGCGGCGGAGCCCCTCCATAATCCATGGAGGCGTACTTTGCCCGCCCGTTTTTGCCCGGCACTTTCGTCAGCGCGAGCTCGCGTATATCGCGGCTGATCGTCGCCTGGGTCACCTGGAACCCGGCCTCCACAAGACGCCTTGCGAGCTCTTCCTGAGTCTCTATCTCATACTGGCTGATCAACTCCAATATCTTACTCTGTCTCGTATGCTTCAAACAATCGCCCCTAACTATCTGTCCCATGTCACTAACTCCGGTTCAGCTTACTTCTCATTTTATCAAAAAAACTGACATCCCCCAGACGCACCATATCAAAGGTAGCCTCTGCTTTCTCAATAAAGATGGCGTCCCCTGTGGACACTGTGCACAATAATTTCCCGTCCACACGGATGGCCGCCTCATCCTCATATTTCTCTTTCGTCCTGCCCACTTCGATTTTTAATTTGGACTCTGCCGATACAACCAGACTCCTCTTATTCAGGGAATGTGGACAGACCGGCGTAATGATCATAGCCTCCATGCCGGGCGCCAGGACCGGCCCCGCCGCTGACAGATTGTAGGCAGTAGAACCCGTCGGCGTAGAGACTAGCACCGCATCAGCCACATAGGTATCCAGAAGATCCTCATCCACATACACTTTCGCAGTGATCATGCGCCCGATATCCTGCTTGCCGATAATAAACTCATTCACAGCCAGGCTTACCCTGTCCTTTTCCTCTTTCTTCTTTACTTTTCCGGTGAGGGCCATCCGCCTCTCGATCTCATATTGCCCGGAGAGCAGACTGTCCAGTGCCGCATGGATCCGCGGCCGCTCCACCTCAGTCAGAAATCCCAGGGTTCCAAAATTCACCCCGAGGATTGGCACATTTTCCCCGGAAAAAATCTTTGCCGCCTGGAGCACAGAGCCGTCCCCGCCCAGCACAACCGCCAGATCCGCCCAGCCGGGATCGGAAATCTGCGGCGAAGACCCTACTATTCTAACACATTTCTCTTCATTTTCCAAATATCTTTTTATCTCTTGTGCCGTCTCATGGTGAATGTCTTTTTCACAATCTGATATGATATAAAAATTTTTCATATAAATCCCTTCCGGAGCGTCACCCCAGCGCCTCATGCGCCCGGGCGACTACTTCCCCGATACATTTCTGAAATTCCTCCGGCACCTCCGACAGATCAAACATCACATCCACATACCCGATCCCGTTGGTGCACACGTCGTGATAGAGGAACAGGCTGCCGTCCGCGGTGAGTTCCTGATTGCTGAACCCGCGGGCTTCCTTCCTGATATCCTCCCGCCTCAGCATGGGGATGCAGGCGAGGCTCTCCTCGTCCTCCTCCGCCTCCTGGTAGGCGGCAAGCTCCTGCGTCCTTCGCACGAGCTCCTTCCTCTCTTGCTGCGGGAG
>CANRMO010000163.1 GCA_947631755.1 uncultured Lachnospiraceae bacterium
CGCTCCGGATCCCTCTTTATTTTTGCCAGGCACCGGCGGATATACAGGCGGCGTTCTTCATCTGTATACTCAAATACGGCTTCCTCCCACAGAACCATTTCCGCGTGAAAATAATTGGATACATGAATCATTTGACAGAAGGTATCTGTCACTTGAAAAATGACTGTTTCCGCTCTCTCATATAATTCTTCTTTATCACATGTATTTAGAAGTTCACAGAACTGGCCGCTGATAGCGGGAACTTCCAGCAGGATCCGGCATATTTTTTGGGAATCCGGTTCCGGCAGGCAGTGTTCCGAATTAATTCCCAGATAAAGTGCGGTTCCCAGGCTTATGGAAAAGGGAATGGAGGGGTCCTGCAGATATTCTACTGCCCACTGTGTGTAGCGTATTGAGGCCGGTAGATTTTCGTCCCCCGGCATTATTTCTCCCGGGGCATATTCGGAGTATAAGAGGAGCGGTTCTTTTTCCTCACAGATGAGACGGAGCACTGCCTCGCAGGACAGGGAGAGACTGAGAAAATTTATGTGGCCCAATATCCCTCCTGTGCGGGGAAAAGTGGCGCACACCTGGCCTAAATACTCTTCACCGCAATTCAACTGGATCCGGCACAGCCCGCTCTCATCCAGAAAGGGGCAGCGCATGGAATCTGTCATCCGTATCATGGCGTGTTCCCCGGTCTGGTCCAGATTATTTATTATGTATTCCCCAAATTCCCCGGGGATGTTCTGGTAGAGACGGCAGGCTGTCTGGTCGATATTGATCCCCCAGCCCGCGCAGCATGTATCCATACAGTCGCCCCCGATGCAGGAGAACCGGTTATAATAATTGGACAGGATATTCATGTTTTCCTCCATTCGCGCACATTTTTACATCCCGCTTGCCGCCCTCAGTTCCAAAATGTGACGGGCATATATTTTGTCTCCAGGGGGGATTTTTTAAAGTCAGAAGCCTCGCCGCCCTGGGTAAAATGTTCGATCGCATCCAGTATGTCTTCGCAGCAGTGTCCCGCATTGCAGAAATGGTCTTTCCGCATCTGTTCGATATCAAGGGCTGCCATGTCCCCGGACAGTATCCGCTCCACGTATTCACGGAGCTCGACCTTTTTGCATTTATGCACATAGTCAAAGGGGACGCTGGCCGGCCTCGGGGGCGTCTTGTCCGGGATCAGCCAGTCTGTGACGGCGATGCTCGGGATGCCGAACATCAGTGCCTCTGTCATAACACTGGATTCATCAGACACAACAAGGTCACACATTTTCAGGGCGAGCCATATATTATCTGTCATCTCCATATAATACACATTTTCATATTTCCCCTCATGCCTCTGCCGCATATCATGGATGTTTTTGATGATATCAGAGTAAAAGGGCGGCCAGTCCGACTGTTTGATCAGCAAGTTTACTTTGAGGGACGCCAGAGCCCGGATAAAATCCTCCTCTTTGTCACCGTATTCCCAGGAAGGGGCATACAGGATGGTCGTATCATATATAAGGCCCAGTTCATCCCGGCGCCTGCGCGCATCCTCTAAAAATTCAGCGGACTCAGCGTAGTCGCTCTTGGGATAGCCGAACAGGAAAGCGCCCCGTTTTGGATTGGCGTAATAAAAGGCGGCGGAAGTTTTCCAGCGCTCTGCCCAGTCGTTGCCTGGCAGGATGCCCATATCGTAGCGGTTCCACGGTTCGGCATTCCAGAAGTCCGGCCAGCGGTTGTGCCCCTGGGCCATATCGTGCAGAAGGACAACAGAAAATTTGGAATTTTCCGGCTGGCTGTAATGCTGGCAGTAGACGCCGATCTCGGCTTTTTCGTTTATGTCTTTTGTGAAATTCACCTCGTAGCCGCGTCTGGCCGCTTCTTTTGCAACCGGTTCAAGATTGAGATACTCCCCTCTGTCGGTATAGAAAAATGTAATCTTTTTTTCAATATCCTCTGGTACATCCGGCACGGGAGCCGGAAAATCTCTCCGCTCGATCATGCGCGCTGATTTCAAATGGTTGATAAACGAGATAAATTCCATTTTGTCCTGGATAAACAGTTCCTCATCCATGGGCTGTAATTCGGTATGTACAAGCACATCCGGGATCATATAAAGGCTGGTATCATATACGAGCAGCCAGTTCAATACTACCGTGCGGATGTGAGAGGTGCCAGGTATATCTTCAAGGTCAGCCAGCTTGCCGGGGATTACCTGTGTCCTTATCATGAGGGTGGATAAGTTTCCATATAGGTTGATATTGTTTGCAATGCTGTATTCCAGAAGAGATGTGCCGTCCGCCCGGCGGTGGGAGAAGATTTCCCGGGACTGCCAGTCAGCGCCGGCCACCGGTTCCCCATCTGCACAGTAATCCCGTCTGCAGATGACGCCCTCGATGATGGCATTCTCCTCCATGTATTTTGCCATCCGCTCCAGTTTATCTGCCTCTATGTGCTGGCCGGGTTCCAGAAAACAGATATATTTGCTCTCAGCTTCCCGGGAAAACTGTAGGATATCGGGGAGCAGATCCGGCCCGGATGTGGCTTTCACTACATTCAGACGGGGGTAGGCCAGCATTGCTACTTGAGAATCGATTGCTTCATCTGTGCAGTCAACACAGATAAGTGTGATCTCCGGCGGGTCGGGGAGGGTGACTGTTTTTTCGACGGTCTCTTTCTCTGCCGGCTGCTGCTGTGCAGTATGGCAGAGTTTTTCTATATTTGACTGGTAAATACCGGAGGGGATGTTCGAGAGAAACTGAGCACAGATGCCAGTCTCCTGGTCTAAAACGGTGCTCAAAAAGGCATTTTCCAGCTCTTCAAATTTGCCGGTACAGTCCTGGATTTTATAGTGTTCCAGCACGGAATTTATGGGAAGTGTTTTCTCCATCCAGGGATATGACCCGTAGGTGTACTTTATTGCCCGGTAAAATAGGAAACGAAGAGGTACTTTGTCTATTTTCCACTCCTGGTCAAACCAGTAAAATTCTCCCTCATTCACAAAGCAGTTTCTGGGGGTAAGATCCAGGTAGCCCATCTCCAGTATGGGGCCGTAGGAGATGCCGTTTTCTGGCGAGTCGATCCCTGTCTCAAAGAGGATATTTTCCTCTGCGGGCACGCAGGGAGAAGAAGAGGACAGCTCTTTTAACAGCTTGTCATAACAGGCCCAGATGAGGGGCGCATTTTTGCTGCGGTAGGCCTCTGCCAGCAATTCTGCCAGTGTGGGATTCTGGTTATAGCTCACGGTCATGCGGTTATTTTCAAATAAAAACGGAAGAGTGTGCAGGCCCTGTTTCTGCAGTTTTATCATATTGGTGCATGTCTGATGGATGTGCCGGACGCCCCCGGGATGTCCCGTCAGGGAGTATTTTTCCACCCGGCCGTTTTTGCGTATGAGCGTGCCGATGCGGTAATCTTTTTTTCGGAAACAATTCAGTGCAGCAAAGCAGACTTCCCCCAGGCCCTCCGCTTCATCCGAGCACTCCACAAGAAAGGAATTGGCAAAGAATTCAAAGACGCCGTTCCGGATCAGGTCAGGGTAGAGAGTCCTCTCATCTGCCACAAGTGTCCCGGCATGGGGAATATAGTAGGGATCCATGTATTCCATGCCGTCGTCCTGTCCCTCCCTCGGCAGGAAATTTTCCGAAAAAATGACAGTGGGCAGTTTGTAATCGGGGAGAGGGTAGTAAAAATGGCTGGCGCCAAAGCCGCTCTCAGTGATCAGCCGGGATAATTCCTCTTTGGAAAATGTTCTGGCGGCGTGGTCGCCGATCTGGTACTGGTTTATCCCGTCAAAGGGCAGGCCAGTGTGGTCTTCCACAGCGCCGCACCAGTATTTGAGGCCGTATTTGTTTTCAATGGCGATCAGAAGCCTGCCGCCCGGTTTCAGGAGGCTTTTTATCTTTGTCAGAAAATCCGCAAAAGGATTGGCGGAGTCCGTAAAAGCATTCTGGTATTCCAGTACGCCGATCAGCGTGATGTAATCATATTTTTCCCTGAATTCGATATCGTTTAAGTTGCCGACAATAATCTCCAGATTTTCCCGGTGGCGGCAGCGGAGGGCGGCGGCAGTGGCTCGTTTTTTTGAGAGCTCTACAGCTGTCACCCGGCCGCAGCGGCCGCATAGGAGATCTGTGACCGCGCCCATGCCGCATCCGATCTCAAGGACAGATGAATTTTCTGAAAAGGGGTACCAGTTGAGAAGATTTGCCCGCACATGGGAGAGGTGATAATAGACGGACCAGCCAAAATTTTCGGCGATGGTCTTGCTGTAGTCATCGTCTTTGTTCTCAAGGATCAGCCGGATGATGGTGTCCTCAATGTTGCCCTCGGAGTAACTGTCCACGTTTTTATACCAATCAGTGTTAAACTCCGGCTTTATTTCTATATCATAATCCAGCAGGTCACATCCCTTGTAACCGATTTTCTCAATCTTTTCTCTGTTTGTTTTCCTGTCCATATGTTAATTCCTCCTGCATGATTTTTTATTCCGGCCAATGTCCCGGTGTGGCCATTTATTTCAAAATATCCCCGAATACCGCCTCAAACATGGCAGATGCGCGGGCGGTATATGTGTGCAGCTCGCGGACAAAACGCTGCCCGTTTTCTGTGATCTGCTGCCGTTCTTCCTCATGGGTGAGATAGTAGCGGATCTTTTCTGACAGCTCTTCCGGGCCGGTAAACGTATCCAGATGCTTTCCGATAACGAAGAGTTCCGATAACTCCGGCTGGTAATTTGTCAATACAAATCCGCCCGCAGCCATTGTGTTAAATACCTGTCTGGAAACGCCGCTCCGGTTGTTTTTGTGGGTGAGGCAGAGATTGATCCTGCTGTTTTTACAGATGTTAGCTGTCTCGCCCTGCGAAGACGGCAGTTTGTGGGGACGGATCCCCTTTTTTCCGGTGAGCTCTTCGGGGAGACAGGCGCAGTAGCAGTCTACAGTGGCTTGTTCTGCCGCATCTGCCAGGCATTGTATCCCCTGTCTACAGGCGGCGGCGTCCGCCAGCAGATGGCACGCCTGCAGGCGGTCAGCCTGTTCGCTGCTGCCGTGGGCCTGGCCGCTTAATTGATTGAGCTCTTTTGCGATTTCCGTGGTGAGGGCATCCCGGATGACAAAATACCCGCACAATTTTTCCTGGGCAAGCAAAAGAGCTCTCAGAAATCCCTTTGTATACTCTTTCAGGCCGCTTATGCTCTCGGGATTGCTATACATGGGAGAGAGGCAGGAATCCGGTTCAATGAATGTGACCTCTGCGGGGCCTGCGCCTTGGCACGGGGCGGCGAAAGGAACCGGATCCGCCGCAAAAGGCAGATAATAAGGCGGTTTTCCCCCGCACAGGGCAATCTCTTCCTGCAGGGCGCGCTCGTGGCAGAATACAAAGTTATATGGGTTGAAAAACTCCCGGCACGATAAAAGCCCCTCTATATCCCAGTCCGTCAGCCATATAAGGCAGGGGACAGAATAGTTCTGGCAGAGGGC
>CANRMO010000164.1 GCA_947631755.1 uncultured Lachnospiraceae bacterium
ACATCTCAGATAATCAAGGGATACATTCTTTTTTACATTCAATTTCTGAAGCTTATTTGACTTGCAGTCAAATGACAGCAATTTCGTATTTTTTGATATATCTATTTGTTTAATCTGATTTTCGCCACAATAAAAGTATTCTAATTTCTTTAATTTCTTAACATTTATCTTTTTGATCTTATTCGTCGATATCGCTAATTTCTGCAGTCTCACATTTTTGCTGACATCTATCTTGGAAATCTTATTATTATCACAGAATAAAATCTCCAGTTTTTTATTATTTGACAGGTCCAGTTTTTTTATTTTATTATCATTGCAGAATAATTTCTTTAATTTCTTATTTTTTGACAAATCCAGCTTTTTGATGCGGCCATTATCACAGAATAATTCCCGCAGTTCCCTGTTTTGCGATACGTCAAGCTCTGTAAGTCCATTACCTGTACAATAAAGCTTTTTTAATTTTGGAAAGTGCTCTATCCCCATAAGCTCGCACACCGCTGGATACTCCAGATCCGCCCGGAACTCTGAACTATCTCCCACGTCCAGTTCCGTCACCGCATTCCGCTCTTTCTCGCTCAGCTTCCCATCCTTATTTTTGTCAAAGTGGTTTTTCACATAGATCTGGAAATAGTACTCCGGGAAGTTCTCATCATTGATAGCGACGCTCTTTGCCCTCGTCACCTCCGGGGTTAAAAATACTGACAGGCACACGGCCACAGTAAAAATAATACATTTTTTCATACATCCGTCCTCCTTTATCTTTTCACACAATACAATTTCAAAGTCCCATTTTTCGTAAAATTTATTTTCTTCTTAGGCTTATATTTTGCCTTCTTTGCCTTTTTCTTTTTGCTCCATCCCTTAAATCCTCTCTTAATCTTAAACGTATTCCCATATAGTTTAAATGACAATTTCTTCGGGTTAAAATGCACAACCTGGGTCTTCTTTTTCTTTTTGTAATAATATTTCACAGTATAGTCAACCGCGAACTCTTTCTTTTTACTGTGTGAATCCCAGAAGGCAATAATGTATATCTTATTGTTTTTCATTCCTTTTACCGGCGTTATATATTTCTCCCCGGATTCACTGAAAAAAACTTTGGCATTCTTTTTCAGATAATACACCTTATAAGTATAACCACTGTTTTTCGGGAAAGAAACCGTCATTTTCTTTGATTTTTTACTAATCTCCACAGATATCTTACCCTTCGCCGGCATCGTGATCTCTGTGTCCTGCCGCTCTATATTTAGTCCAAAATTCTCGCTTTCCCCCGTAACTGCCATCCAATAGTTATCCAGATAATTTATTTTATAATATTTCGGAGAATCCTTTGTCTCTTCTTTGTTCTGGTTATCCTCACTGTTGTAATCATTCAGAGTGCCCTTTAGCTGGTCAAGAAAATTGTTCTCACTGGCATACAAAGACGCGATCAGATTACTGCTCACCTCCTGTGACAGGTCAAAACGGACGGGCATTTTCGATGAGTCATCGGCACAGGCAAAGGTATCCAGAAAATATTGGTATTTCTCTTTCTCCTCTTTGGAAATGCCTGTATTTTCTTTCAGTTCATTCCACAATTGTGAAACCGAATCTTTCCACGTTTCCGATGTATCCCCTACCCGGTTGTGGATAATCTGGCAGAACCCCCTCTTATATTTCACATCCTCACGGTATCCCATATGGGCAAAAGTATCCGTGATCGCGTGGAGAGCCATACCCAGGATGGCATACCCTTTCTGCCTGTTTTTAAATTGCTCGGCGGAGCGCTCCCCCCGGCACTCCTTGTAAAAATCCTCTTTGCACTCCTCCAGTTCTTTTTTTATGTCATTTTCGGTTTTTTTCACTAATTCTATATATTCATGTTCATCCGCAAATACATCCTTAAACTCTGGCAGTGCCACTTCTCCCTCGCCCGTATCCCTCACCAACTGCCTCGCGTAATCCAGCAGGTATTTCACATTCGCGATATAGTTCCCATCCCCATGAAAACAAGGATGCTCTGACATCAGATCCATGGAATCAACCTCATCCGGCACTCTCGCCCCGGTCTTTACGATCTGGATATCCTCGCCCAGCACATTGTCCTTATCCCCTTTCTGCGTCATGCTTTCATGGGTATTCCGATACCAGCAGCCATTGACGTAATTCACCCTGTCCCCATAGCACCGGACACGGTTTTCATTAGGTGAAAGGCCGTTCCTGGCCTTTTTCACTGCCATCTCCTCAGAATCCCCTCCCGCCCGGCTCGCCTCATATATATCATTCATGCGGCTGTAATTTGACACAGATTTTCCGTAATCCACAAGGCCGTTTCCGCCGTCCCCGCTCACGGCCGCCGCATTGGCGCTGCCCACCAGCAGCTCCCGGATAAAGGTATTGGACTTTTCCGGATGCTTTCCCCACAGCACCGCGGCGATCCCCGTCACCTGTGCCGCCGAAATACTCGTACCGCTCTCAACCACGATCCCGCCAAAGGCTCCCAGGGACAAGATCTGATCCCCCGGCGCCACGACATCCAGTTCCTCACCGGTGGAGCTTATATCCATCACGGCGTTGTCCGCGTTCGTCGCCCCCACCGATATAACCTCATCATAGGCCGCCGGGTACTCAACTGTTGACTCATCTTCCGCGGCGTTCCCGTCGTTCCCGGCCGACGCGACGATCAGTATGCCCCGGGCATACGCCTGCCCAATGGCCTCCTCCAGCTCATCGGAGTGCTCTTTTGTTCCAAAACTCAGATGGATAATATCCACATCCCGCTCTACCGCCCACCGGATGCCCTCGATGACACGCTCCACGGGAGCCTGGTTTTTGCTGTCAAGGATCCTCCCGGCGTACAGCTCCACATTTGCCGCTATGCCGCATGGGCGGTCGCCGCTGGGAGCCGCACAGATCTGGCCTGCCACGCTTGTTCCGTGCCCGGTGTTATCCTGGTAGACTGCGTGAAGCTCCTCTTCCCCCAGGAAGTCCTTCCTCTCAACAAAAGAAATATCCTTGTCCGTATCAAGCCCGGAATCCAGCACCGCCACCCGGATTTTCGGGAGGTTTCTGCTCTCCTCGTAGCTGTTCTCCGCATTCAGGCATCGGATGTTCCACTCCACCTCTTCACTAATCACAGCCGCCTCCGCCATCTCCGGGAAGAGAGCACCCGCCTCAAAACACCCGGCAAATAAGATGAGGGACAGGGCGATGGCCGTCATCCTCTCTCCCCTTCTGTAAGCCACATTCCTTCTCTGTCTCAATCGTAATTTGTGCATTCGCCTTTTTCTCATAGTATGATTCCTTTCTCTCTCTGTATGACATCCCTTTTCCTGTTACTTTACTCTGACCACGGGGCTGAACTTGCTGTTCTCTGTAATCCCGTCCGCCTTATAACACGCCTGTATTTTATATTTATCGCCCTTTTTCGCCTTTTTTACCGTAAATAAGCGTTTATCTGCACCGAGAGATTTTATCTTTACATATCTTTTCTCCTTTTTCCGGTACTTGTATATCTTGTACCCGGTAGCATTTTTCACTTTCTTCCACGAGAGTACAAATTTTTTCCCTTTCTTTTTCCCTTTCAGGCTCGGTTTTTTCAAATTTACTTTTACACGTATTATCGCGAAATCATAGGCACCGCGGTACCGGTCATAGACGATGACTTTTGTCTTCCCCGTCCGCCGCGCCAAGATCTCGCCTGTCTGGGAGACGCTTACCACATCTGGATCCTGGCTCTTCCATATGATTTTTTCCTTTGTACGCTCCGCCGGGCTAATGTCAGCCCGCAGCCGTTTTTTCGTCCCGGCCGTCATTGTCATGGCCGTATCCTTTAACCGGATATTTCTCACGTAGATCTCAACGGTCACTTTACAGCCCGCCCGGTAACGGCCCTCTTCCGTTTCTATGTAAATGGTGGCAGTCCCGGTCGAGACAGCGGTGATCCGGCCGGCCGGATCGACACGGGCCACCGCCGGGTTGTCGCTGGACCAGCTCACATTTTTATTTGTCGCATTGGCAGGCACCATTCTCCACACAGGGGTTTTTATTTCCCCCGTATCGAGAGAGAGTTCACTCTGGAGATAGACTCCCTGTGCCGCCACTTCCCGCACAGTTACCTCGCACACGGCAGAAAAATTTCACTCTTTTGTCGTAGCTGTGACCGTAGCATGCCCCGGTTTCAGCGCCCGGTACCGCCCCTTTGAGTCGATCTGGAAAATATCGTCCCGTGATACCTGCCACGAATAATCCGAGACACTGGCGTCCTCTGGCAGAACACTGGCCGTCAGTTTTCCCGTTGTCCCATCGTCTATTTCCAATGCTGCCGGTGTGAGACGGATCCCCGTGACAGGCACATAAGTCTTTACCGTGACCCGGCACTTAGAGATAATATTCCTATTGTCAAGACTTGTCGCCGTGATCACTGCCGACCCCCGGTGCACCCCGGTGATGCTCCCGCCGCCGTCCACTACCGCCACATTCGTATTGGAACTCTGGTACTCAATGTTCTTATTTGTCGCAACCGCGGGAAAGAGCTCCGCCCCCATAGACACCGTTTCCCGCTCGTAAAATGTCTGTTCCTGTGCCGCTCCCATAGAAACCACCGGGATGTAGACCTGTTCCTTTTTCACATAACCCCACATCTCATCCGAATCGCCAAAAGTTTCCTCCTCCAGCTCGACGCGATAGTAATCCCCGCACTTGTAGACAACCTCTGCCTCTTTATTTTCTGCCATAATTGTCTTGACCTCTGTGGAAGCGGAGGAAATCCCCTCCACATCAGAACAGCCGTAGTATATGACAGCCCCCTCCTGGATCATTCCCATAATGGGGTCGTCCTCTTCCGCCGTAAGCGGTGTAAAACTGGAAACAAGTAATGTCCGCACCACTGTGTCATTATCCGCCTTACAGCTCATGCGGATGACCGAAGTCCCCTCTTTGAGCCGTTCCACTTTCCAGTGGCCGTCCACCGCGGTAATGCTGCACACCGATGTATCACTGGAAGTAAACACGATATCTGTCAGCTTTTTTGTCCCTGTCGCCTCCGCAGCCAGTTCCACACTGCTGCCGACGACGTCCCCGAGATGGAATCTGGCCTGCTCCGGCACACCGTACTGAATGATCCGCGCGCCTTTCCCCTCCGTCTCCGCCCTGGCTGATGAAACAGATAATAAGACCGAAATGAATAAAACAGAAAAAATAATACCCCCGCCGCAATGTTTCCACCACTTTTTTCTCATATTTCCACTCCTCCTCTTAAATCAAGAGTTTTATCTTAACAGTAACCTATAATATACTAATATTACCAAAATTTACTATTTCTGTCAATGATCACGGCGCAAAAACTAACGTAGCGGCAAACACATTCCCCTCTATTGATATCTCGAGCTTTCCACCGCACACCTCCATGAGTTCCCCGGCGAT
>CANRMO010000165.1 GCA_947631755.1 uncultured Lachnospiraceae bacterium
GGTTAAAGTAGATAAACTTCTCGGCCACGGCGGCCTCTTCAAGACAAAGGGCGTCGGGCAGCAGATCCTGGCGGACGCTATGAACTCCCCGATCTCTGTTATGGAGACAGCCGGAGAGGGCGGCGCATGGGGGATTGCTGTGCTGGCCTCATACATGATCCAGAAAGCGGACGGCGAGACGCTGGGGGATTATCTGAACAGTAAAGTGTTTGCCGGCCAGGAGGGGTCTTCCCTTGACCCGGATCCGGAAGGCGTAAAAGGTTTCGATGACTTTATCCGCATTTACAGGGGCGGACTTCCGATCGAGCGCGCGGCAGTGGATTCGATGGCACTGTAGGATACTTTTATTGTATTGGGTCTGATGCGGCCAGGGGGCGCGGGAAATGGCAAAAGCATTTCCCGCCCCTGTGGCTGTAGAAATGAGGATTGCGATGAAAGAGGAGAGGGCAGATCTGGGGGAGTGGATGATCCGGATCTATGACAAGATCAATCAGAACCGGCTGCTGAAAGCGATACGGGAGAGCATGATCATGATCGTTCCCGTTATTCTGATCGGTGCGGCGGCGCTTGTTCTGCGTTTTTTTCCGCTGAAGGCTTATCAGGACTTCATACATAATTTTGCCGGAGGGAATATTGACCGCTTTTTTGAAATGGTCAACAATGCGACATTCGGCATTATGTCTCTCTATATGGTGGTAAGTCTCTCGGTCAGTTATCTTAATAAGGTAGTTGAAAGAGAGGGGAATTATCTCGGTGCGGTATTCTCCTCCCTGCTCGCGTTCGGCACCTCAAGCGGCTTGTTTGGTGAGAACCCGGATGTTGGGGGCGCGCTGGGGGTAAAGGGCCTGTTTACCGCGATGCTGTGTGCGGTCGTCGCGTCGGCTCTCTACTGCATGGTACAGAAATATGTGCATGCCAATGTCCGGTTTTACACGAACGGGGCAGACGAAATATATTATAATATGATCGGACGCATTTTGCCGGTCCTGACAGTCGGTATTGTGGTGGCTCTGTTCAATATGATTTTGCAGCTCGCGTTCGGGGTGGGCAGTTTTCAGGAGTTGTACACCCATGCTATTGATTCGGCTTTTGCCGGTATGCAGCGGAGCAACGGGTCGGCTGTGCTGTATATTTTTCTGGTTCATTTTCTCTGGTTTTTTGGCATCCACGGCGGGAATGTGCTGGATACCGTGGGGCGCAATGTGTTTGAGCCGTGTCTGGAGATCAATGCGGAGGTTTTGGCGGCGGGGGGTGTCCCCACCGAGATTTTCAGCAAATCATTTTTTGATGTGTTTGTTCTGATGGGTGGCTGTGGGAGCACGCTCTGTCTTGTGGCTGCGATTCTTATCTTTGAGAAGAGAAGAAGTATGAGAAGGCTTGCCAAGTTTGCCGCTCTTCCCAGCCTGTTCAACATGAATGAGCTTGTGTTGTTCGGTGTGCCCATTGCGTGTAATCCCATTATGCTGATCCCATTTTTCCTGACGCCGCTGGCGTGCCTGTTCATCAGCACGGTTGCGATGAAAACGGGGCTGGTTCCGGTGGTGAGCCATACCGTGGAGTGGACGACGCCCATTCTTCTGGGGGGATATTACGCCACTGGTTCTGTGGCAGGTGCGGTGCTCCAGGCAGTAAACTTATGTGTCGGGGTTCTGATATACAAGCCTTTTATTCATATTATGGAGCAGCAGGACGAGAGGGACAGCAAGGAGAAAATTAAAAAACTGGTGGAGATTCTCAGGGAGAGTGAGGAGACGAGGATTCCGGTAAAACTTCTGAAACTCGGCGGAGATGCCGGGACAGTGGCAAAGCTTTTGAGTGACGACCTGGAGTTGAAATTAAAGAAAAAAGACCCGGATATGTTTTACCAGCCACAATATGATTATGAGAATCGGTGCATCGGCGCAGAGGCGTTACTGCGCTGGAATCACTCGATTTATGGGATGATCTACCCGCCCCTTATCATCCGTCTGATGGAAGAGATTGATGTTCTGACAGAGGCAGAAGAGATCATTCTGGAAAGAGTGCTCAAAGATATGGACCAGATCAAAAAATATTACGGGGAAAATATAAAGATATCTGTCAACATCACGGGAACAACGATCCAGAAAGACCACTATGAGAAATTTTTGGATCATATGAAAGAGAAATATCCGCAGCATATTAAAAATATTATGCTCGAGATGACCGAGCAGGCCAGCCTGCAGATCGACCAGGAGTTTATCGACCGTCTGACCCGTATTAAGAAAAAGGGATACCACCTGGCGATTGATGATTTCTCCATGGGCAATACTTCTGTGAAATATTTGCAGAGCAATGTATTTGACATGATCAAGCTGGACGGCTCGCTGACAAAGGATATCGACCGGAATGAGAGAAGCCGCAGTATCGTGAAGAACCTGGCGAATCTGGCAAGAGAATTTAACATTGACATACTGGCTGAATATGTAGAGACCGAGCAGCAGAAAGAACTTCTGAAAGAACATGGGTGCCTGTTCTATCAGGGATATCTCTACAGCCCGGCAGTTCCGATCGATGAGTTCCTCAATCGGGCAAAGTAACATTAATATCTTATAAGAAAGTCCGCCCTTTGCGGAGCGAAGAATGTGCTCCGCACATTCCTTGAAGCGGCGGATTCTCACGCCGCTTTTTTACTTTATTGATGGAACAATTTTCGCTCTGCATAGCTGCTCCGGTACTCCGACGGGCTCTGCCCGGTCGCTTTCTTAAAGGCATTGGAGAAGTTGTGGTTGTCGGAAAAGCCAATATCGTAGCCGATCTGGGCGATCGGTTCCAGGCTGTCCGTCAGCATCGCCTTGGCCAGTTCCATTTTCTGGTTCGTGATATACGTTTTCAGTGACACGCCGGAGACCTGCTTGAAAAAGGTGGTGATGTATTTTTCGTTATAGCCGAAATAGGCAGCTACCTCTCCCACTTTCAGCGGTTCCCGGATGCGCCAGGAGATGTAATCCACGATGTCAGAATAGAGCTGTAGTTTTTCCCCCTTCATGGCGGTGCGGCCGCCGGACAGGAAGAGCTGGCTGTACAGCTCGCAGAGTAGCGTGGTAAGCGTGTAATTTGTGAGGTTCATATTGCGGTACTTGATATCACAGTTCTGGAGTTGTTTCGTGAGCACAGTCAGGCGGTCGGCGCGGGGGATTTTTGACTGTACGGGGAGCAGGATCCTCGGCTCATCGGCACCCGGTATTCCGGGGGCTGCCGTGTGGTGAACCGGGTCGTTTCTCTGATCGTGATAGGAGAAATGGACCCAGTAAAAAGAACAGTCCGACGGCTGGTATCCATATTGCCTGCAAGGCGGGGAGATGATGATATATTCCCCCTCGTGTACGACATAGTGTTCCTGGTCTGCGGCAATATACAGGGTTCCCTTTGTCATAATGATCAGTTCAAAGTCCAGTAACTCCCGGTTCATGTGGATCCAGTCGGCGTCCGGGGCCTCAAATTTTCCGCACCAGTGAAATTGCAATGGTCTGTCAACTTCGAAATCTAAGATATCCATATAACTTTTTCTAACCTTTCTATTCGCTCTCACGTAAGGAAGAGATGAAATGAGAAGTCTATTAAATAACGTATTTTCTTATATTATAAGCAGTTATCAAAAAAGAATCAAGTGCAAAATCACACCAAATGTGACAAAATAACAATACAAAATCACAACAATAGAAAACGAAATGGTATGGAGCTGCCGCTGGATGAGGTGTAAAATAAAAACAATTATTAAGGAGTCTTCGGAGCGGGCGCGGCTGCGAAGATCATATCATTGCGATAGAAAGGAAGAGATTTATGAGAAAGAAACGTTATGCTGCGAGGGCAACAGCCGTCATTTTGGCGGCAGGACTGATCGTCAGTTCTGTCTGTGGCACGGAGGCAGACGCTGCCTCAAAGAAGACGGTGAGCCTGAGCAAATCTAAGGTTAAGATCACGGCAGGAAAAACAAAAAAGATTACAGTTAAAAAGACAAAAAAGACAAAAATAAAAAAGGTGAAGTGGAGTGTTTCGAAAGGGAAGAAGATTGTAAAACTGAGCAAAAAGAAAAAGACCGGGGTGACGATCAAGGGACTGAAAAAGGGATCCGCTACGGTTACTGCTAAGATTACCCTGAAAAATAAGAAGAAACCAGTCACGAGAAAGGTTAAGGTTACAGTAAAGAAAGCAAATAAAACAGATAAAAAGGATACATCGAGTCCGTCTGTCAATGTTACGCCGGCACCGGTGCCGGATGCTACGCCGACGCCGACATCGGATGTTACGCCTGCGCCGACAGAAAATCCATCATCCACGGCAGAGGATATCAATATCCAGGCATTTGATATGTCAGATGCTGTTGTCACGGATGAATATTACAGCAATGCGCTCTCGAAAGAGATCGCCTATCTCAAAAAACTGGATGAAAATAAGCTGCTTGCAGGGTTTAAGGAGACAGCGGGATATGCTGCCGGCATGTCTGCGGCAGATGTAAAAACATATATGGGAACAACCCGTTACACAGGCGGCGACAACTGGGAGAATTCCCTGATCGGCGGACATACGCTGGGGCATTATCTCACGGCGCTGGCACAGGCAGTGAGCAACCCGGGCACAGCCGATGCGGACAGGGCAGAGCTGCAGAAAAAACTGGATAATATCATTGATACTTTAAAAGAGTGCCAGGAAAAAACAAAGGGTTCTTCCGCGTGCAAAGAGGGCTATCTGTTCGGCGCGACATTGTTGAGCACCAGCAATCTTGAGCTGCAGTTTGACAACGTAGAGGCGAATAAGACAAATATCGGAACGCAGGCCTGGGTTCCGTGGTATACCATGCACAAGAGTTTAGCGGGCCTTGTATCCGTCTATGAGCTGACCGGGGACGGCGATGCGCTGGCTGTTGCGGAGAGCCTTGGTGAGTGGACGTATAACCGCGCGAAAGGATGGAGCGCAGCGAAAAGAAATACGGTGCTTGGCATTGAATATGGCGGCATGAACGATTCTTTATATGAACTGGCCCTCTGCACATCAAATGAAACTTACCGCAGCCATTTCCTGGAGGCGGCCGCCCAGTTTGATGAGACTGCTCTGTTTGAAAAAGTGAAAAAGGGCGGCAAGGATGTGTTGAATAATCTTCATGCCAATACAACGATCCCTAAATTCTTAGGTGCGCTGAACCGTTATGTGAGTCTGGCTAAGTTAGGTAAACGGAAAGCGGAAGATGAAGTGTATCTGGAATATGTGGAGGCGTTTTGGGATATGGTAGTGAACAACCACTCCTATATCACGGGCGGCTGCAGCGAGTGGGAGCATTTTGGTGCAGATCATGTGCTGGATTCGGAGAGGACGAACTGCAACAACGAGACATGCTGTACTTATAATATGTTGAAGATGAGCCGTGTACTGTTCCAGATCACAGG
>CANRMO010000166.1 GCA_947631755.1 uncultured Lachnospiraceae bacterium
GACTGGGGACTTCCAATCTGTATATGGCAGAGGTTGACCCGGAAGAACCGTGGAAGGCAAAGACAAAGGCAATGCTTCTGACAAAGCCAGAATACTATTGGGAATGCCGTGTAATTCCGGTGAACGAGGGCCCGTCAGTACTGATCCATGACGGCAAGGTGATCGTGGCCTATTCTGCTTCGGCGACCGGCCCCGAATACTGTATCGGATTTATGTATGCAGACGAGGATGCTGACCTCCTGGATATTAACTCCTGGACAAAACAGGGGACAGCGGCCCTCACTTCGGATGACCTGATTGAAGAGTACGGCCCCGGGCACAATTCATTTACAAAGGATGAGCAGGGAAATGATATTTTCGTATACCATTCCCGCTCCCAAACGTGTTATGAGGGCAAATGTGGATACGGCGCAGAAGACCCGCTCTATGACCCGTGCAGAAGCGCAAGAATACGCAAGGTTAAGTGGGGTGAAAACGGACTGCCGATATTGAATCAGTAGAGAATAGAGCATTTTACAGCTCTCATGCCGGACAGAGGAACCTGCATTATTCAGAAACCTGCTTTTTTGTATAAAAGAATGGACAAATCTTTAAAAAATTGGTATACTGTTCTCGTAATGTAAGAATTTTGTCGAGAAAGCTGGAATATCAATGAAATTAAAATATAAAAAATTAGTTATTATTATTAGTGTGGCTACACTTATCCTTGGTTTTGTGATCCTGACACTGATTCCGACCGGGGCAACTCCAAAAAATGCGGAGGATGCGGATCTCCTGGTAAATAAAAACGAGTCCATTAATACATTGATCAGGGATTATTTTCAGGCGAAAAAAACGGTCAACATGGAGGGGCTGACAGCCCTTGTCAGTGATGTGAACCAGATAGACCGGGAAAAACTCACGGCGATGGCAGAGTATGTAGAGGACTATCAGAACATAAACTGTTATGTGATTGAGAGTGATGAGGACTCAGCTTACCGGGTCTATGTGAAATATGATATGAAGCTGAAAAATATTGGGACGCTTGCGCCGTGTCTGAGCGCATTTTATGTCACCAGTACATCCGACAATAAATATGTAATTTATCTGAGTGCTCTGGATGAGGTACAGGAGAAATTTATCACTTCTGCGGATAAGAACAAGGAGATCATCAAGCTCAAAGAAGAGGTGGCCGGTAATCTCCAGAGTGCCATTGACAAAGACGAGACATTTAAACAGTTTTACCAGAAGATGGACCAGGGGATCCAGTCGGCAGATACTGTTCCGGCTGCTCCCGCAAGCGGCGGGGCTGCACAGTAAGACCGGGAGAGGAATACCGCGGGTCTGGATAAAGTTTTTTGAAATTGATGTACGAGAAAGAGCGCTGTTTTATCACGGCGCTCTTGTTTGGATTTGCGCGAAGGCAAAGTGAGGATATGTCTGTGCCTGCACAAGACGATCCGAGCGCGCCCGGGAGACCGCACCGGGATCCGATAGATCTCTTAATGGGGAAGAAAGGAATTGTTTATGGAAAAAATACGCATCAACAAATACCTGAGCCAGTGCGGGGTCTGTTCCCGCAGGGAGGCGGACTGGATGCTGGATGAGGGCAGAGTGACGGTCAACGGTGAGCCCGCAAAAAAAGGAGAGACTGTTAATCCCGGGGACGATGTCCTGGTTGACGGGCGGACAGTCCGCAGGTCGGAACAGGAGATCATTATTGCCTATCACAAGCCGGCGGGCGTTGTATGTACGACGAGCAAAAAGGAAACAAATAATATTGTGGACAGAATTAATTTTCCAGAGAGGATCTATCCGGTCGGGAGGCTTGACAAAGACTCCACAGGACTGATTCTTCTGACCAACAACGGACAGCTGATGGATGAGATTCTACGCAGCCGGAACCACCACGAAAAGGAATATGTGGTGACGGTGAACAAACCGCCCACAGAGGAGATCATTTCGGCCATGGAGCAGGGTGTTCCGATCCTCAATACAATGACAAAACCATGTTGTATCACAAAGAGAGAGGGAAAAAAATTCCACATTGTGCTCACACAGGGACTGAACCGCCAGATCCGGAGAATGTGCGAGTATTTTGGATACCGGGTGCGAAAACTTGTGAGGATCCGCATTATGAATATTGAGCTCGGAAATCTGCCGGAGGGGGAATGGCGGTACCTGACGCCGGATGAGACGACGCAGTTAAAAAAATCGATAGGAATGGAGTAAATTTTATGAACCAGTCAAAGACAGACCGCATGAAAGAGCTTGTAAAGCTTTTGAACAACGCGGCCAGAGTATATTACCAGGGCCAGGATGAGATCATGCCCAATTACGAATACGATAAATTATACGATGAACTCGAGGCGCTGGAGGCGGAGACCGGCATTGTCATGTCGGCCAGTCCGACGGTCCGCGTCGGCTATGAGACCATCAGCGAACTGCCAAAAGAACCGCATATTGTGCCGATGCTATCCCTTGACAAGACGAAAGAAGTGGAAGAGCTTGTCTCATGGATCGGCGGTGAGAAGGGGCTTCTCTCTCTCAAACTGGATGGGCTCAGCATTATACTGACTTATGAGGATGGTGTGCTCACAAAGGCACTGACAAGGGGAAACGGCGAAATCGGAGAAGTGATCACAAACAATGCAAAAACTTTTGTCAATATACCCGGGCGGATCTCATTTAAGGGACAGCTTGTCATCCGCGGTGAGGCGCTGATTCTCTATTCCGATTTTGAGGAATTAAATGCCGGGACTGAGATCCACGAGAAATATAAAAATCCAAGGAATCTGTGCAGCGGAAGTGTGAGACAGCTCAACAACGAGGTCACCGCCGCCAGAAGAATCCATTTTTATGCCTACAATATCATTCAGACTGACCGGGCGGAGGCATTTACCAAAAAGAGCGGCGAGATGGCGTGGCTGAGTGAGCTGGGATTTGATGTCGCGCCGTTTAAGGAAGTAGGCGCGTCTGATCTTGCGGATAAAGTGGCGGATTTCTCGGAAGAAGTGAAGAGCTGTGATCTGCCGAGCGACGGTCTTGTCCTCACATTCGACGATATTGCATACAGCAGGTCGCTGGGGCGCACGGCAAAATTCCCAAAGGACTCCATTGCCTTTAAGTGGAAAGATGAGCTGGCGGACACAACTCTTCGGGAGATTGAGTGGAGTGCTTCCAGGACAGGGCTCATCAACCCAGTCGCCATATTTGACCCGGTGGAGCTCGAGGGAACAACTGTCACAAGGGCAAGTGTGCACAATATAAGCATACTCCGGGAGCTGAAACTGGGACTGGGCGACCAGATATCCGTATATAAGGCAAATATGATCATCCCACAGATCTATGAGAATAAAACAAAGTCTGATTCCTGTGAGATTCCCGGTTCATGCCCGGTGTGCGGCGGGAAGACAGAAATTGTCCAGGAAAACGGATCTTGTGTCCTGATGTGTGCCAATCCGTCCTGCTATGCTAAAAAAATCAAATCACTGAGCCATTTTGTGAGCCGGGACGCTATGAACATTGACGGTTTGTCCGAGGCGACTCTGGAGAAATTTGTGAACCTTGGCATCTTACATTCTGTCACAGATCTGTTTTATCTGGACAGACACCGGGATGTACTGGTAGAGATGGAGGGATTTGGTGAAAAATCTTTTCAAAATCTCCTGGCGGCCATTGAACAGGCAAAAAAAGTACCCGCTTCCAATGTGCTCTACAGTCTCGGGATCAAGGGGATCGGCCTCAGTACGGCAAAGCTGATCATGCAGAAATATCCTTATGAACTGAACCGTCTGAGGGAACTGACAGAAGAGGACTTAATAGAAATTGACGGCATCGGTGAGGTGCTTGCCGCCTCTTTTGTGGAATATTTCCAAAAAGAGGAGAACCAGGCGGCAGTGGAGGAGCTGAACAATTTGCTGGATATCCGCTATCCGTCCGCGGCGGCGGCAGAACAGCCGTTATCCGGAAAAACTTTTGTTATCACGGGCAGCCTCAATCACTTTGTCAACCGGAATGAGTGCAAGGAAAAGATTGAGAGCCTCGGCGGGAAAGTGGCAGGCAGCGTCAGCTCAAAAACCGCTTACCTGGTAAACAATAACATCACTTCCTCATCCTCAAAGAACAAAAAAGCAAAAGAACTCTCAATCCCGATCATCACAGAGGAACAACTGCTGGAATTATTTCATTCTTAAAACGGTATTTATATCCGGGTGTCAGATGTATAACTGGCATCCGGTGTTCTTTTTGGGAAAAAGTCGCCCCAGCGGATCAGTTTAAATCCGGTGAGGTAAAAGAGAATGCACAATCCGGACGGAAACAGGGGGGCATAATTCAGTATGCTGTGTCCGGTGGCGGCATACAGCCAATATCCCACCGCTTTTCCCAGAAGCAATATGCTTACGCAAAAGATATAAGGCCATATGAGATATTTCATAAGAGGGAGTGTGAGCTGGATATGCCGGATGAGATAGGAGGCATCAAGGACACATATTATGATCTGGCTCAGCAGCATCCCCAGAAGATAACCGTAGATTCCATGGCGCGGGGTGACGATAAGGAGAAAGAGGATGCGTATGCCAAGGCCGACAATATTGTTCAGAAAGGTAGTTCCTGTTTTCCCAAGCCCGTTTATAATACTCCCAAGAGTTGTTGAAACATATAAAAAAGGGCACAAAAATGTGGATATCGTCAGAAGCTTTCCCGCATTTTCGCTGTGGAACAGATAGGTTCCGATATCCATGCCATATGCCAGGAAGAGACAGCTGGTCAGAACTCCGAGGAGAAGCGAGTACTGACAGGCCACCCGGGACGTCCGGCGCACCCGTGCCAGCTGTTCTTTGCCCGAGGCGTGGGAAATGGCCGGAAGGAGAAGGACGGACAGGGAATTTGTCAGTGTCCCGGGAAACATGATAAAGGGCATCACGACGCCGGTGAGAATACCGTAAATAGCCAGTGCGCTGCTCTCAGCGAGCCCATGGCGGACTAGCATGACCGGGATCAGCACGGACTCTATGCTTCCCAAAAGCGCGATCACCAGCTTGCTGGAGCTCAGCGGCAGCGAGATGGAAAAGACATTTTTTAGCTGCATCCGGCTTTTTATTATCCTGGTGAATGGAATTTTTTTTACGAGCTGAATACAATTAAAAATATGCGCATAGAGTTCCCCGGCCAGTAATCCTCCCACGGCAGCGGAGGCTGTCACCGGTCCCATCAGATGAGAAAAATACAGGGCAAATACAAAACCGACACGGAATAATTGTTCGATGATCTGTGCGATGGCCGGTATTTTCGCGCAGTTGATGCCATAAAAATATCCGTTTATCACAGAAGACACGCCGCAGAAAGGAAATACGACAGCAAGTATGCGAAGGAGAGGAGCGGTATCTGCTACGCCCAGGAAGCGGACGCTGACCATATC
>CANRMO010000167.1 GCA_947631755.1 uncultured Lachnospiraceae bacterium
CTCCACGCCTCGGGAAACAGGACGGTGGAGGAATTATAGACCGCGTGGGCCATGGCCTGCTGGCGGCTGCCCCGGGATGGAAAAGGCGTTATCGGATGGCGATGCTCGCGGAGCGCCACATGACGAAATATCCGATCGCAGAGTGTGACTACATCACAGAATTGTGTGTCAGATATAATTATATGGTGAATGAGTATCCAAAAGAAATTTTTGCCTCGGCTGTGTATAAGGAGTTTGAGGGAGAAATGCTGCCTCTGCCGGCAGGTTATGACACCTATCTGAAAATGGCCTTTGGGGACTATATGTCCCTGCCGCCGGAGGAGGCCAGAGTGCCCTCCCATGACGCCATATACGTCGATCTGGAAAACAGCTATAAAAAATACAGAGGGATTTATTATCCGAAGGAGCGCACCGGTGAGTGAATTTTCAGGAAAGTTAGTATCCATCATTGTGCCAACCTGCAATTCCGGGCGGTATCTGACGGACTGCCTCGACAGTATTGTGTGCCAGAGTTACCGCCCCATTGAAGTGATTGTCTGTGACGGACAGTCTGTTGATGCCACGTGGGAGATCGCAAATGATTTTGCCGGCCGTTATGGCTTTGTCCGGCCAGTCAGGCAGTCCGGCCAGGGGGTCTCCGGCGCGAGGAATATGGGGATGGAAATGGCATCGGGGGATTATATTCAATTTGTGGACAGCGATGACAGGCTGATCCCGGATGCGACAGCGTGTATGGTGCATGCACTGGAGAGCCGGAGGGCGGATGTTGTGATGGCGGGGTTCCGGATACTGAAATCCGGGGAAGAGCGGAGGCCCGCTCCCGGCTATTACAGGAACGCAGATGAATTTGTGGCAGAGAGGTTTGCTGAGAGTTACGGATACCGCAGTAATTTTCTCAATACCCCCTGGAACAAAATGTACCGGAGAGAGAATCTGACGGCGGTTTTTCCCGGGGACTTATCCCTGGGAGAAGATCTGCTCTTTAATCTGGAAGTGTTGAGGAGCGCGGAAGGAATCACAGTGATACCGGAAATAGTATATGAATACAATAATGTGAACGAACAGTCGCTTGTGCATCGGTTCCGGGAGGACGGATTTGCCATAGAGACAAGGCTGCACTGTGCGGTGAAAGAGTTTGTCAATGGCCGCCCGGAACTCCGGATGGTGCTGTATGAAAATTATTTGTATGGGATCAAAGATAAGTTGTATTCCCTTGTAAAATGTGGTAAAAAAGAGAGAGCAGATATAGTGCGGGAGCTTCGCCAGTGGATGCGGGAGCCGGAGCTCAGGGAACTGGTGGCAGATCGGCGTCTGTTTCAGGGACGGGACAGGGTTCTTCTCTTTTTGCTGAAATACCATCTGGCGGGATGTATCTGGTTCTATTATCGCACTTGCGCATAAATATTTTTTTGGGTATAATAATGATTTAAAGCCCAGCCAACGATGAGATAATGAGGGGTGACGAAGTTTGGACGAGAGAAAGCTGTCTGTTATTGTGCCGGTTTACAATGCAGAAAAATTTCTGGATAAGTGTATTCAGTCAATCCGTGACCAGACTTATCCGAATATGGAAATTATTCTGGTTGAGGACGGATCTTCGGATGCCAGCCTTGCCATATGCCGCCGGCATGAAAAAGAAGATGAGAGGATCCGTGTGATCGCAAAAGAAAATGAAGGTGTTTCTGTGGCGAGGAATGTGGGGCTCGACCATGCCATAGGTGAGTACATTGGTTTCGTGGACAGTGACGACTATATTGAGAGGGATATGTATGAGAGCCTTATCTCTGGTATGGAAGAGAGCAGTGCGGATCTTGCGGTCTGCGGTATTGCCCAGGTTTACGATAACCGGGTTATACGGGACGGTGTGGATTTTAAAAAGGTAATCAGCAGGGAAGAGGCTGTCTATATGGTGCTGGATTCGCGGTATATTTCGGTGAATCCCGTGAACCGTGTGTACAAAAGGAAAATTTTTGAGGGGCTTCGTTTTCCGGCGGGAATGACAAGTGAAGATGCCTATCTGATCCTGGATATCCTGGCCGGGGCGGAAAGGATTTTTGTTGACCTGACACCAAAATATTATTATGTCCACCGCACGGACAGCATCACCACATCCGGCTACCGGCCGACGGATCTGTGTGTGATCACTGCATATGAAAAAAACAGGAAGATAGTGGAGGAATGTTATCCCCAGTTCAATGATGTGGCGCAGTTTCGCGTGTTCTGGTCGCATTATTACGTTTTGGACAAAATGCTTTTGTCGCAGACTCCTGTTCCGGAGGAAAAAAAGAGGGAGATCATTTCTTTTCTGAAAAAAAACTGGAGGGCGGTTATCCGGAACCCGCATGTGGGGAGAGGGCGCAAGATCGCGACCGTGGCCCTGCGGATTGGCGTCCCTTTTTACAGAGTGTTTTTGTGGCAGTACCGGCGGGGAAGAAAGAGAATATAGCGGAGGAGAAAGAAAGTGAAAAGTTTGTTGAAATACGAAAAACAGTTAGATGAGGCAAAGAGCTGGTATCTCGTTGTATTTACTTCGTTCTTGCTGCTTTCCAGAATGGTCTGCTTTGTGCAGCTGGTATCCAACAGAGTAAATGGACTGGGGTATATAGCCGGGGCGGCAGCAGGGGGGCTGCTCTGTCTGGCAGAACTTCTTGTCCATTATAGGAGATACTTAAAAAAAGAATACTATTTACTGGCCTTTTTTATGGTGGCATGCCTTATTTCTTCTGTTATTTTCCGGGACTATGGCATCAGTGAAAATTTAAAGGCCCTTGTGTGGATGGGGCTGCAGCTGCTTTTATTTACTTCAATGATTCCCGGGAGAGACGGGGACAGCGTTGTGTGCGGGCGGCGCGGGCTGAAAAGGATGATGAACAGCCTGCTTGTTATCCATGGTGCGGCGGTTTTGATCTCAATCGGGCAGTTTCTGGTGCAGTCGCGCTATATCGTGCCGGATTACAATGATACGTATGATAAGCGCCAGGGATTTTTTGATGAGAGGCTGTTTGGCATATTTACGGATCCGAATTATGCGGCAGTGGCCAGTCTTCTGATGATTGTTTTTTCGCTTATTTTAATACAGCTTTATAAGGAGAAAAAGGGGTTAAAGGCGTGGTATACCGCCTCGGCCATACTGCATAGTATCTATATCGTTTTATCTGGTTCGCGGACAGCGATGGTAGCTTTTTTGGTCGTGATCCCTGTACTGGGCTATTTTATGTGGAGAAATTCCCGGATCGACAGAGGGGAAAAATGGCATCTTTCGGGTGTGCTGGCAGCGGTGGGCATATTTGCCGCCAGCTTTTTGTATTTTAACCTGTCTTCTTATGCTTTTGCGGGACTGGCGGATGTCACAGTCCATGTCCGTCCCTATATCGGTCTCTGCGAGTATTCCCCGGAAGAGGGGATAAGCCTTGAACGGGAGGACACAGGGGAGGATATCTCAAATAACCGCATCGCGATATGGACCAGCGCGCTGAGCCTTTGGAGAGATCATCCGGTGACGGGCCTCTCTCCCCGCAATATGGTTTCCTATGCACTGAGGGAACGGCCGGATTCTTATATCGCAAAGACCGGATACCAGCCGCACAATGGATATGTGGCGCTGCTTGTGGGCTGTGGTATTCTGGGGGCGGCGCCAATTATTCTGCTGGCAGGGATATTTGTTTTCAATCTCTGTAAATATTTAAAGAGATATAAGGGGAAAAAAATAGAGTATGAGCTGCTGCTTGGCATGGCCTCTATGATGACTGTGGGGATATCTGCCGTATTCCTGCTGGAAATATTTTTTACGGTGACGATTACGATCACAACGGTTTTGTTCTGGTTTTTTTCGGGTGTGGCTTTCTGGCATCTGGGGGCTGACAGAGATTCGTGAGGAGGGAGAGATGGAAAATACTATGGATAGAGAGCACAGAATAAAAAATTATATAGAAGACGGGCGGATGTCCGTATTATACCGGGTGCTTCTTGTTGTCTGGGATATCATCTGCATCAACGCCTGTTCTTTCTCATCCCTTTTTATAAGATATGAGCTGAATGTCAGCCGCTTCCTGCGGAGTGGTATTACGGAGGAGTATCCGATCGGATATGTGGCGACACTGCAGCAGATGGTCATATTTAACACTCTTGTCACCCTGGCCATATTTGCCGTGTTCCGCCTGTATAACAGTCTGTGGCGGTTTGCGGGGCTGAATGAAATGATCAATATCGCATTAGCCACAGGGATCTCCGGGATTGTTCATTTCCTGACTATTTTTGGGACATATCACCGGATGCCCCGCTCTTATTTTGTTATTTACGTTTTGCTGCTGTTTATCATGACTCTCGTGATCCGTTTCTCCTATCGGATCGTGCGGCTGATCTATAAATCGAACAGCCACGGCAAGGGGATGAGGACGACTCTGATCATCGGCGCCGGGGAGGCTGGCAACATGGTGATCCGGGAGCTGAAACTCAGCGACAATCTGGATAGCCGCATCTGCGGCATCATTGATGATGACAAGGCAAAACACGGCACATTTATCCACGGCGTCCGGGTGCTGGGAGGGCGGGAGCTCATCGTTCCTGCCGCGCGGCAGCACAATGTCAATGAGATTATCGTCGCCATGCCCAGCGCGCCGAAAAAACAGGTGAGTGAGATCCTTGAAATCTGTCAGCAGACAGGAAGTGAGCTGAAGATCATGCCCGGCGTCTATCAGTTTGTAAACGGCGAGGCCGCGGTGGAGAAAATCCGCCCGGTGCAGATAGAGGATCTTCTCGGGCGGGAGCCGGTGGACATCAACCTGGATTCCATTATGAATTATGTGAAAGATAAAGTGGTGCTGGTGACGGGCGGCGGCGGTTCCATCGGGAGCGAGCTCTGCCGGCAGATCGCGGCAAATCACCCTAAGATGCTGATTATCTTTGATATCTATGAAAATAATGCCTATGATATCCAGCAGGAATTGAGATGGAAATACCCGTCCCTGCATTTAGAGACGCTGATCGGCTCCGTGCGGAATACGGGCCGGATCGATAAAGTGTTTGCGGATTACCACCCGGATATCGTGTACCATGCGGCGGCCCACAAGCATGTGCCGCTGATGGAAGACAGTCCCAATGAGGCCATAAAGAATACCGTATAAGGCGGTGAACCCCACCAATATCATGGGGGCTTCCAAAAGAGTGTGCGAGATGATCATACAGGAACTCAACAAGCATTCGTCTACGGATTTTGTGGCGGTCCGCTTTGGCAATGTCCTCGGCAGCAATGGCAGCGTTATCCCCCTGTTCAAAAAGCAGATTGAGGCGGGGGGGCCGGTGACGGTGACAGATAAAAATATTATCCGCTATTTTATGACGATCCCGGAGGCGGTCTCTCTTGTCCTGCAGGC
>CANRMO010000168.1 GCA_947631755.1 uncultured Lachnospiraceae bacterium
TGCAGTCGGAAGTGAGGGGGGAGCAGACGGCGCTCATTGAGGAGATGATCGGGAACCAGAAAGTGGTGCAGGCGTTCGGCCATGAGAGAGAGGCGATGGAGCAGTTTGACGACATCAATGAGAGGCTGAGGGACTGCTCCCAGAAAGGGATTTTTTTCTCTTCCCTCACCAATCCCTGCACCCGCTTTGTCAACAGTCTCGTGTACGCCTGCGTCGGCATTTTCGGCGCGGTCTATGCCGTGGGGGGAGGCATCTCGGTTGGGCAGTTGTCCTGTTTTTTGAGCTACGCAAACCAGTACACAAAACCGTTTAATGAAATTTCCGGCGTCGTGACGGAGCTGCAGAATGCCATTGCCTGCGCGGGCAGGATTCTGGAGCTGATCCATGAAAAGACAGAGGTGCCGGAACCTGAGGATGCCAGGACGCTTGAGAGGGCGGACGGCACGGCGGATATTGAGGATGTGTATTTTTCTTATGAGCCGGACCAGAAACTCATTGAGAACTTTAATCTGCATGTCAGGCCGGGGCAGCGGGTGGCGATCGTTGGCCCCACTGGGTGCGGTAAGACGACACTGATCAACCTGCTCATGAGGTTTTATGATGTGGACCGGGGCGCGATCCAGATATCCGGGCTGGATATAAGGGAGATCACGAGGGAGAGCCTGCGGGACAATTATGGGATGGTGCTGCAGGAGACGTGGCTGAAACGGGGCACGGTCCGCGACAATATCGCTATGGGGCGCCCGGAGGCATCGGAGGAGGAAATAATCGGGGCGGCCAAAGCGAGCCATGCCCACGGGTTTATTAAGAGACTGCCGGAAGGGTATGATACGGTGATCGGCGAGGACGGCGGCAGTCTGTCCGCAGGGCAGAAACAGCTCCTGTGCATTGCCAGAGTTATGCTGTGCCTGCCGCCCATGCTGATTTTGGATGAGGCGACTTCCTCCATTGATACCCGCACCGAGATGAAGATACAGGAGGCATTTGCCCGGATGATGCGGGGGCGCACAAGTTTTATTGTGGCGCACCGCCTGTCAACGATCCGGGAGGCGGATGTGATCCTTGTGATGCGGGATGGGAAGATCATTGAGCAGGGGAATCATGAGGAATTGCTGGCGCGGGGCGGGTTCTACAGGGATCTGTTTCAGGCGCAGTGGTCGTAATCCATTGAAATCATGGATTTGATATGTTATAATGATATTGTTTTTTATCAGAACATAGGAGATAGTGACATATGAAAACAAGAGCAGATGATGCCATCGCCCGTTTTATGGCTGTTTTGTTGGAGACGGAGGAGATTGACGAAAAGTTACAGGAACTGCTGGACTTTGTGAGGGTTCAGTATGGGTTGGATGTTGTTTATATTATGGTAAAAGCGGGCAGCGATAATGTTTTTTCTTTCCGGTACGTCAGTGCCAGTAAGCCAGAATATGACAAAACGGGGATTCGGGTGAAAGTTACGGATGAGGACTGTGAGGCCGGGATCCATATGTATGACGACTCACCGATCTGTGGGTTTAATGTAGATACAGCTAAAAATTATGGCATATCGGATTGTATCATTCACTATGGCTTTGTGCGGAAAGAGTCCCACAGCTATGACGGCTCGATCGGATTTCAGTGTTTTACCCCCCACACATGGACGAAAGAGGAAGAGGCGGTGCTTCTGAAACTGGGCAAATTGTATAAAATGATCCTCAGTGTCCCGCTTTCTGAGGGCGTCAATGAACACCTCTACACGACGCTGGAGCAGGAGAGAAGACAGTACCGCGATGCTCTGACAAAGGGTTCGGAGTATGGGTTCTCTTTCGATATCACAGATGATATGATCCGGGAGAAGATTATAACTGCCAGTGGACTGGATATAATTGCCGACCTCGGATTGCCCTGCCAGTGGATTATGATGTCCTCACGCAGAAATTTATGGAGAAAAATAGGATCCGTCTGGCGGACGAATCTATGTTAAAATATCTTTCCTGCGAGGGACTTCTCGAGGAATTTAAAAAAGGGAATACGAATCCCGAAATGGAGTACTATGACTTAGTGAAGGATACATATACGAGGGTTGCTGTCTTTATGTACAGTGAAAATGAGAGCGACCATGTTCACGGCCTGTTTGTAGCCACGGATATCACGGAGGTGAAAAAGCGGCAGGAAGAGCAGAAACGGGCGCTTCAGGATGCCTATAACGCGGCCAATCAGGCAAATGTCGCAAAATCACAGTTTTTATCGAATATGAGCCACGATATCCGCACTCCTATGAATGGCATAATCGGAATGACGGCTATCGCGGGAGCCCATCTCGATGACAGGGAGCGGGTGGCGGACTGCCTTACTAAGATTACGCAGGCCAGCAAACACTTATTGGGGCTTATCAATGAAGTGCTGGATATGAGTAAGATTGAGTCTGGGAAAATTGAGCTTCAGAATGAAGAATTTGATCTGCCGGAACTTATTGATAACCTGCTCGTCATTTCGAAAGCCCAGATTGAGGAAAAGAAGCATGAACTTGTTGTGCAGATCCAGGATATTGAACATGAGAAAGTGATTGGCGACAGCCAGAGGATTGAGCAGGTGTTCTTAAATCTGCTGAGCAATTCCATCAAATATACCCCGGAGGGGGGAAAGATCCGGATTGCTATTACCGAAAAACCGTTCCGCCAGCCGATGATTGGGTGCTATGAATTTGTTTTTGAGGACAATGGAATCGGTATGAGTAAAGAGTTTGTCCAGCATCTTTTTGATCCATTTGCAAGGGCAGAGGACAACCGCGTGAGCAAGGTCCAGGGGACGGGCCTTGGCATGTCGATCAGCCGGAATATCGTGCAGATGATGAATGGGAACATTAAAGTGGAGAGTGAGCCGGAGCAGGGGACGAAATTTACTGTGACAATCTTTTTACAGCTCCAGGATGCCGAAGATGATTTTTCCTGCGATAAATTTGTGGATCTGCCAGTTCTGGTGGCGGATGATGATGAGGTTACCTGTGAAGCTACATGCAAAGTGCTGGATGAACTGGGCATGAAAGGTGAGTATGTGCTCTCCGGGGAAGAGGCAGTGGACTGTGTTGTTCTGCGGCATGAGGAGAGCGATGATTTCTTTGCCGTGATCCTCGACTGGAAGATGCCGGGTATGGACGGTGTTGCCACGACGAGGGAGATCCGGAGACGGGTGGGCGAGAATATACCGATCATTATTATTTCTGCCTATGACTGGTCTGATATTGAGACGGCGGCGAGAGAGGCCGGGGCCAATGCTTTTCTAAGTAAGCCGCTCTTTAAATCCAGAATGGCTTACCTGTTTAAGGAGATACTGGATCAGGGAGACAAGACGGAGACGGTGTCCGCGCTGAAGGCACTTCAGAGGCAGGATTTTAGCGGCAAGCGGACGCTGCTGGCAGAGGACAATGAACTAAATGCGGAGATTGCCGGGGAAATTCTCGGAATGATGGGACTGGAAGTCGAGTATGCCAGAGACGGGAGAGAGGCATTCAACATGGTGGAACAGGCAGAGGCGGGATATTACGATATCATATTTATGGATATCCAGATGCCTGAGATGAATGGTTATGAGGCTACCAGGGCGATCCGGGCCCTGCCCGGGGACTATGCCAGGGACATTCCGGTAATTGCTATGACGGCCAATGCTTTTGTGGAGGACGTGCAGGCCAGCAGGGATGCCGGGATGAATGAACACATCGCGAAACCGATCGATTTTAAAAAACTCATTGTGACACTGAACCGATGGCTTGCGTAGAAAAAGTATTTCCGGCAGAGAATTTATATTACTGGTTTAATGACATTGTTATAAAAATATGGTATCATAGTATAAGTGTGTTGGTTGCTGCGTATATGCGGCAGCCAGAAACGGAACGGAATATGTTTCAGTTATAATGGCAGAGTTTTTAGGAAACGCAACAGAGAGAAAGGAGGATTGTCATGGTCGATACAGTAAAGGTTATGAAAAACAGACTTTATGATTTGTATATGGTCTCTTATTCTGTAAAAAGGCAATGTATAAATACGGGCTGTGTCGCTGTCAGTCCTCTTTGGCGGCGGACAGGATGATTGATAATTCTACAGTGATTTCGTATTTATGGCACTTGCCTTACAGAAAGGGCAGGTGTCTTTTTATTTGCGCGAAGGCAAAGTGAGGAAATGTCTGTGCTTGCACAAGACGATCCGAGCGCCAATGCCAACTACGTTGGCTATGCGAACACCGAGCAGTCTCGCGAAGCGTGACGCTCGTGGTATGCGCGAAGGTAAAGTGGGGAAATAGTGTGCTCCGTGTGATGGCGGGCGGTTCCCGGATATGTATTTAAGGAAACGGGGGATTTTGGTGAAGATTAACATGACGGCAACAGGGGAGAATATTACACGGCTTCGGCTGGAGCGTGGGATGACAGTGAGGGA
This sequence comes from uncultured Lachnospiraceae bacterium, assembly GCA_947631755.1. Classification (GTDB taxonomy): domain Bacteria; phylum Bacillota; class Clostridia; order Lachnospirales; family Lachnospiraceae; genus Eubacterium_F. Next base: position 4,413 of record CANRMO010000168.1, read on the forward strand.
TCTGCAGGATGTTTTTGGTTTTGCCACGCCGCAGGCAATCTATAAATGGCAGAGAGGGACGGCGCTTCCCTCAGTGGATAATTTGGTTGTACTTGTAAAAATACTGCATGTGCAGGTGGATGACATACTTGTTGTGGAAGAATAGGTGCGCAGCATATTTTCAGGAGGTTATTAATATGAATACGATATAGTCAACTTATGTTCAGAGCATAGGTACATTATATGATTCTCGCTCTCTGAGATTTTCAGATATGTTTCAAAGTAGATATAAAGATGTATTTAGGATTGACGATAAGAAAACAATATTGGAAATTGGCTGTGGTCCAGGCGCACTTGCGGAGTCTTTATCACGCTGGTATGTCTGTATATTAGTAACCAGTCCGGTTCTATCAGCGTTTGATGTTTCGTCAGAAATTGTTGCCCCCTGTAGATATGCTTTCTTTCGGGCCGGCAACAGGTCTATATAGATTCCGGAGTGTCATTTGTAATAAAATGGGCTTCATAGGTACAATCTAAGGCTGCTGCAATATTGCGAAGTTCTTTTTCTGAAAAGTTATCCCGGCTCATTTTATTGAAACCCCAAGCAAAATAAAACAGATATATATTGACTTTTTCTGTTAATTGGCGTAATATATTTTTATTATAAATTCTTAATAAATTAGATGCTTTGTTCTGATTTAATAACTAAAGATAGGGGGGAGCTTATGAAAAAATTCAAAAATTTAAAAAGAAAAAGAGCAGTTATAAGTGGTGCGCTGGCAGCAGCTTTAATGGCTACGACTGTTTCAAGTGTTGATTTTATGCCAGGGAAGGAAGCAAAGGCGGGGGCAGCTTCTGCTGTACCGGACGCAGTGGCCACAGGGGAAATTACTGAAAAAAGAACGAAATTTGTCAAGCAGTTTGCCATGTCCGACGGCAGTTACACCGCTGCCACTTACTCCATGCCGGTACATTA
>CANRMO010000169.1 GCA_947631755.1 uncultured Lachnospiraceae bacterium
ATAGGCGTCCTCGTCAGAAAACCCAAGAGCGGCAAACATTTTTTCCTGGATATCATTCTGGTGGATACGGATGGAACCGCCGCCGATCTCCGTGCCGTTTAATACAATATCGTATGCCTGCGCCCGCACGCGCCCCGGGTCACTGTCCAGATAAGGCAGATCCTCTTCCACCGGCATCGTGAACGGATGGTGTTTCGCCTGGTAACGCCCCAGCTCGTCATTGTACTCAAGCAGCGGGAAATCTGTGACCCAGAGGAACTCATACACATTTTTGTCAAGCAGTTCCATCTGCCTGGCCAGTTCCAGGCGCAGATTGCCGAGAACATCCCAGACCACCTCGTTTTTATCGGCCGCAAACAGGAGCAGATCCCCCGGCTCTCCTTTCATCGTCTTCACAAGTCCATCCAATTCCTCCTCCGTCATAAATTTCGAGAAAGAGGATTTGTATGTGCCGTCCTCATTGATACAGAGATATGCGAGGCCCTTTGCCCCGAAATCTTTTGCAAAATCCACCAGTTTGTCAATCTTTTTGCGGGGCATCGCCCCCTGCCCGGCAGCATTGATACCCCGGACGGAACCACCCTGCCCGATAGCCCCGGTAAACACTCCGAAACCACAATTTTTCACTACATCTGTGACATCCTGTAACTCCATGCCAAAACGGGTGTCGGGTTTGTCGGAGCCAAAACGGTCCATGGCCTCCTGCCAGGTCATCCGCGGAATCGGCAGGGACACGTCCACGCCGACCAGCGCAAATATCTTCTGCAGCAGTCTCTCATTTACATCGATCACATCGTCCACATCCACAAAAGACAGCTCCATATCAATCTGGGTAAATTCCGGCTGGCGGTCTGCCCGGAGATCCTCGTCGCGAAAACACCTGGCGATCTGGAAATAGCGGTCATATCCGGAGCACATCAGCAGCTGCTTAAACAGCTGCGGACTCTGGGGCAGCGCATAAAAACTTCCCGGGTGTACGCGGCTCGGCACAAGGTAGTCCCTGGCCCCCTCCGGCGTACTCTTGTTCAGCATCGGCGTCTCAATCTCAAGAAACCCCTCTTCCGTGAGGAACTGGCGCACGAGCGTAGCCACCCGGCTGCGCAGCATCAGATTCCGCTGGAGATCCGGACGGCGCAGATCCAGATACCGGTATTTCAACCGCAGATCATCTTTTGTCCTGGAATTTTCCTCAATGGGAAATGGCGGCGTCTCAGACTCCGACAAAATCCGGATATCCTTTGCCACAATCTCAATCTCCCCGGTCTTTAAATTTTCATTGACAGCGCCGGAACGCCTGGCGACCTCTCCTGTGACGGCAACGACAAATTCACTTCGAAGTTTTGCCGCCCGCTCAAATCCCCCGGCACCTACGCCTCTCTCCTCAAAGATAAGCTGGATGATACCGGATCGGTCCCTCAGATCCACAAAGACGATGCCGCCTTTGTTCCTGCTCTTCTGTACCCAGCCCATGACCGTCACTGTCTGCCCGATCTGTTCCGTCGTCACTTCCGCACAGCGACAGGTGCGTTTCAGTCCTCTCATTGACTCAGCCATTCTCTGTCTCCTCCATTACTCAATTCTGAAAAAATTCCTCAATCTCTGTATATCCCTCAGCCATCAACTGCTCTTTCTGATATTTCTTATTCTTCTTCATAATGCTGATATTTACCCGGATTCCCTTTTGCCGCTCATCCTTTGCCCTCTCAAGCACTTCCAGTATCCGCTCCGGCGAAGCTTTCTTATCGATCAGATACGCCTTTCTCCCGGACTCCGACGGCACCTGGTAATCCCGTTCCAGTAAAAGCATGACAATCCGCTCAAACCCGATAGAAAAACCACAGGCGGGAGTGTCGTTCCCCGTGAATTTGCCAATCATCTCATCATAGCGTCCGCCGCCGCCGACAGAGCCCCCGAACTCATCCATGGCAATCTCGAAAATTGGTCCGGTGTAATAGGACATCCCCCTCACAAGCGTCGGGTCAAAGGCAACTTTAAATTCCGCTGTCTTCACCTTTTCCACGGTAGAAATGATGGCAATGAGATCCTCTGCCACGCCATCTTCCAGACAATCCCCCAGCGTCTCACCCATAAATCTTACGCCATCTGTATCATTTGTCACAGTCTCAAACAATGTCCTGCACTTTTTCACCGACTCCTCCAGGTATCCCGCATCCAGAAGTTCCGACTCCACTCCCTCCATGCCGATCTTGTCCATTTTATCCAGAATAATAAAAACGTCATCGTACTTATCTTCCGGGAACCCGCAATACTTCGCCATTCCTTTCAGTATTTTGCGGTTGTTGATCCGGATGGTGAAATTCTTAAAATCCAGTTTGCCGAGCAGTGTCGTCGTCGCCTGGATGAGCTCAATCTCTGCCAGATAGGAGGGCTCTCCCAGAATGTCAATATCGCACTGCATAAACTGGCGGAAACGCCCTCTCTGCGGTCGGTCCGCCCGCCACACATTCCCCATCTGCAAAGCCTTGAAAGGAGCGGGAAGATCATTCACATTGTTCGAGTAATAGCGGGCCAGGGGCACGGTCAGATCATACCGGAGTCCGCTGTCAACCAGATCCGCCTCCGTCTCTGCCGTCTCCAGATTTAATTTCTGCCCCCTCTTTAAGATCTTGAAAATCAGCTTCTCATTCTCGCCGCCCTGTTTGCTGTTCAAGTTGCCGATGTGTTCCACACAGGGCGTCTCAATGGACTGAAAGCCAAAGGTCTTATAGGTCTCCTTGATCAGTCCAATCACGTGGTCGCGTATCTCCATCTCCCGGGGCAGGATATCTTTCATTCCCGTCGTCGGTTTTTTCTTCAAAGCCATATTGATTTCTTCCTTTCTATCATCTCGTCAATCCGGTCAATATAATCATCCACACTCTTTACATTTTCGATCCGCTCCATCCGGTTCTCACCGTAAAATACATGTTTTGTCGAGCCGCCGCACCCCAGAGCAATGACCGTCTCCAGTTCTTCCATAATAAAGATATTGTACAGGCATTCTTTACCGGGCTTTGCATAGGCCACATTTTCCTGGTTCGTGTTCCTGGTAGTCCCGGCCTTATTTTTCTGACGGTACATATAATACGGTTCATACCCCTGTTCCCTCAGAAAATCGTCGCTGGCCATCTGCATCACAGGGATCAGTGTGTCCTCCGGAAGAATCCCCAGGCCCTGCTCCATATGGACGCGCCGCATCCCGGACGCTCTCTTGATCACAAGCGTATGTACTGTGACGCTGTCCGGCCCGAGATCGCGGACCTGGTAAAGAGTGTTCGTAAAATCCACCTCGTCCTCTCCCGGCAGCCCCATGATCAGATCCATATTTATATTATCAAATCCCATCTCTCTTGCCAACTGAAAAATTTCCCTCACCTGTTGTACCGTGTGGCGTCGCCCGATCTGATCCAGCGTGTGCTGTTCCATTGTCTGGGGGTTTATGGAAATCCTTGTGACGGCCGCCTCACGCAATATGCGGAGCTTTTCCTCCGTCACGCTGTCCGGCCTCCCCGCCTCCACCGTGAACTCCGCCGCCTGATCCAACGGCAGATAGCGGTGGATCATATCCATCAGTCTCTTTAACTGTCTCTCATCCAGGGATGTGGGCGTGCCGCCACCCACATAGACCGTGTGGAGTTCCTTTCCGGCGCACTGCTCTGCCACAAACTGCATCTCTCTCTCCAGCGCAGCCAGATAATCGTCTGTCCGGTCCCGGTATCTTTCGATATCATAGGAAGAAAAGGAACAGTAGGCACAGATCGAGGGACAGAACGGAATCCCGATATAAATATTATACCCCCTCCGATGGTCAAAACCACAGGCCAGGGCGTATTCTTTTTCCGCCACATCCACGGCGAGCCGGACTTTCCTCCCACTCACCAGATACTCTTCTCTCAGCCGTCTCTCAATCTCCCCGCGCCCCACACCTTCCATTATCATTCGGAACGGGATCTTCGCAGGCCGGATACCCGTCAGAATCCCCCAAAAGAGCGGCCGTCCGCTCTTTTTTGAAAAACACTGGTATACTTTTGCCTTCACGCTGTTTTTTGTATAACCCGCCGGCAGCTCCTCATCCAGCCAGACCTCGCCGTCTACCTCACAGAAAAGGGGATATCCCTCTCTTTCTGCCCAGTCGTCCCGCTCCTGTAACACACACTCTTTCTCCGGGAAGAAGCTGAGCGCCAGCGCCTGCAAGTCATACGAAAATTCCCTGCTTTTTATCTCATATCTTACCATATCATTTCACGTTTTCCTTCATCCATCCGCGCACGCCTTTACAGTCCGGAAAATCCGGTATTATGCGCATCTATCCCTATGCATATGGGTTATTTGCCATCTCATACGCCACAGTAGTGTCCGGCCCGTGCCCCGGATAGATCTGTACCTCCGGCGGCAGCGTCAGAATCTTATTTCTCAGCGAATCCAGAAGTTCACGGCTGTTTCCCGTCGGGAAATCCGTCCGCCCCACCGATTCCATAAAAACCGTGTCCCCGCTGAACAGAAGCCCTTCCTCTCTCTGGTAATAACAGCAGCCGCCCGCGGTATGGCCCGGCGTGTGCATCACCTCAAACTCTATGCCCGCAACCGTGAATTTCTGCCTGTCGCGCAAAAAAATCTCCGGTTCCAGCGCCACCTCATATCCCATCAGCGCGCTGGAATTCATATTAGGATCCATGAGGATCTCCCTCTCTTTCTCGCAGGCATACACTTTTCCCCCCGCAAGGGAGATCAACCCGCTGACCCCGGTAATGTGGTCAAAATGTCCGTGAGTGAGCAGGATTGCCTCATTTTTCATCCCTTTCTTCTGAATGTAGGCAGCAATCTTTTCCTCCTCCGCCCCCGGGTCGATCACAACACAGGAAGACTCTCCCTTTTTATTTACAATATAACAATTTGTCTGTATCGGCCCCACTGTCAGAACCGTCACTTCAATCTCCATCTCTACCTCCATCCGGTACAGCGCCTATGCGATAACCTGGCACTGAACTATCCGTTTTTGCTCCGCTCTATCTCCGTCACGCTCTCTACATGTTTCAGTTTTGCGACCAGGCGGTTTAATTCATCCACGCCGTGCGTCTCAAACCCCACAGTCAGAGTTGCCTTTTCCTGTTTCGTCACACGGACATTCATGGATTTCACATCGATCCCGTTCTCGGTAAAGATCCTCGATACATCCATGAGGACGCCGCTCCTGTTAAAACAGTATATCACAATCTCCACCGGATACACCTCATCGTTATTTTTTGTCTCCGGGCTCCACTCCGCCTCAATGAGCCGGTCCATCTCCTCTGACGGCAGATGGATCATATTGACGCAGTCGGTGCGGTGGATGGACACCCCCCG
>CANRMO010000170.1 GCA_947631755.1 uncultured Lachnospiraceae bacterium
TTCTGGCAATCGGGCTGATTTTGTCGATGGGCGCGGGGAGTATGGCGGCCACGGTCGTGTACCAGGGCGACAGCACGATTGGATTGATTAATTATGATAAACATGGCGCGCTGTCGGATATGGATCTCTCTAAATACAAACTGGATTCCGACACAGAGATCATTAATATCCTTCTGGTGGGCGCAGATAAAAACAATGATGAACAGGATGACGATGTGGACAGGCGGTCGGATTCGATGATGATCGCCACGCTGGATGTGAAGCACAGCAAACTGAAAGTGACTTCCCTGATGCGCGATATGTATGTAGAGATCCCGGGTTACGGTGGGAATAAGCTAAATGCGGCTTATTCGTTTGGAGGGATCAAACTGCTTTATAAAACGATAGCGGAAAATTTTGGCATCCGTGTGGACGGCTACGCAGAAGTGAATATTGATGAGATTGGCGGCATTGAAGTGACACTTACGGAGTCTGAGGCGGCAGGGCTGAGGAGCACAAATTATATCAAGAGAAGAAAATACCGGGGTGTCAAAGAAGGAAAACAGATTTTCAACGGCTATCAGGCTCTCGGTTACTGCCGCATCCGCCACGGGAAACAACAGGCGGATGGCCGCTATCCTGGTGTCTATACTGCCAGCGGGCTGGGGGATGATTACGGGCGGACAGAGCGTCAGCGGCTGACTATGCAGGCTATTTTGAAAAAGGTGAAATCCATGTCCCCGCAGGAACTGATCAAACTGGCGGAGATCGTCATGCCGAATATCACAACGGATGTGAAAAAAAAGGAGATCTATTCGTATCTGCTCGCCGCCGCAAAGATGGGGACAACGGAGCTGAACCAGTTTGTTGTTCCGATTGAGGGGAGCTATACAAGCCAGTCGATAAACGGCCAGGATTGCCTGGTGCCGGATCTCGATGCCAATAAGGAAGCTATGAAGAAATTCATTTTCAAGAGTTGACAAGTGCGCCCCATGTTGCTAAAATGAAGAGAAGTTCTTGAAAAATGGCATTCATAAAATAATAAAGGGGGAGAGAACTGGTGAGCAAAGTAGTTCTATCCATATTAGTAAATAATACATCTGGTGTATTGAGCCGTGTGGCCGGTCTGTTTAGCCGCCGCGGTTACAATATTGACAGCCTGACGGTGGGCGAGACGGAGAATCCGGCATTTTCCCGCATGACAGTGTCTGTGACAGGGGATGATATCGTGCTGGAGCAGATTGAAAAACAGGTCAATAAGCTCGAGGATGTAAAGTCTGTGAAACAGCTTACCGGAGAGGCGAGTGTCTGCCGGGAACTGATCCTGGTTAAAGTTGAGGCGAACCGGGAAGCGCGCCCGTCGATCAATGCCATTGTTGATATTTTCCGCGCGAAGATTGTCGATGTGTCAGATACGTCCCTGATGATTGAGCTGACGGGAAATCAGGCGAAACTGGACGCTTTTATCAAGCTGATTGAGGGATATGAGATCAAAGAGTTGGTCCGCACCGGGATTTCCGGCCTTGCAAGAGGCTTTTATGATGAGGCATGACCACAGGAGAGAAAACCATCCACAGGGAATTTTTCCCGGGTAGGCTTTAAATACATTAATCAAACTATATTATATTTAGGAGGCTGTAAAAATGTCAGAAGCAAAGATTTTTTATCAGGAAGACTGTAATTTAGCAGCATTGGATGGCCAGACGATCGCGGTTATCGGGTATGGCAGCCAGGGACATGCGCATGCGCTGAATGCAAAGGAGTCCGGATGCCATGTGATCATCGGATTGTATGAGGGTTCTAAATCATGGAAGAGAGCAGAGGAGCAGGGCTTTGAGGTCTATACGGCAGCAGAGGCCGCCAAAAAGGCAGATGTGATCATGATACTGATCAATGATGAGAAACAGGCTGCTCTCTATAAAGAGTCGATTGAGCCAAACCTTGAGGCGGGCAATATGCTGATGTTCGCCCATGGCTTTAATATTCACTTTAACCAGATTGTTCCGCCGACGGATGTCGATGTGACAATGATCGCGCCGAAAGGACCGGGACATACTGTGCGCAGCGAGTACCAGGCAGGAAAAGGTGTTCCATGTCTGATCGCGGTACATCAGGATGCCACAGGCAAAGCGCAGGAGAAAGCGCTGGCTTATGCGCTGGCGATCGGCGGTGCGAGAGCCGGGGTTCTGGAGACTACATTCCGCACTGAGACGGAGACGGATCTGTTTGGTGAACAGGCTGTGCTGTGCGGCGGTGTCTGCGCACTGATGCAGGCTGGATTTGAGACTCTGTGTGAGGCGGGGTATGATCCGAGAAATGCGTATTTTGAGTGTATCCATGAGATGAAGCTGATCGTTGATTTGATCTACCAGAGTGGTTTTGCGGGGATGAGGTATTCGATCTCCAATACGGCAGAGTACGGTGATTACGTTACCGGGCCGAAATTGATCACAGAGGAGACAAAGAAGACGATGAAGAAGATCCTCTCCGATATCCAGGACGGATCTTTTGCCAAGGAATTCCTTCTGGATATGTCCTCCGCCGGTGGCCAGGCACATTTCAAAGCGATGAGGAAACTTGCGTCAGAGCACCCGTCTGAGGTGATCGGTGAGGAGATCCGTAAGCTGTACAGCTGGAATGGCGAGGATAAGTTGATCAACAACTGATCGCCGGTGATGAAATTCAGGGATGAGCGCCGCGCAGAAAGTTACATTTTCCGTGCGGCCTTTTCTGCCTTTACCGGTCCGACCGGTATGACTGGAAGTGAGGATTGGTGATGGTTAAACTGATTGTGTCCGATATTGACGGTACGCTTGTGGGAGACGGACAGGGAGAGGGGGCTCTGAATCCGGAATATTTCGAGGTAATCCACTCTCTGGTAAAACGGGGGATCCTCTTTATGGCCTGCAGCGGCAGGCAGCGGCTCAGTATTGCCAGATTGTTCCGCCCGATCGCGGATGAATTGTTTTTTGCCTGTGACGGCGGCAGTGACATCTATGACAGGGACCGCCTGCTGTTTGCAAAGACATTTTCGAGGGAGATTGCAGCGGAACTGATACAGGATGCCAGCCGGGTCGATCTCTGTGATGTCATGGTGTGTGGTACTGAGAGGGCGTACTGCCGGAGTGCTGACAGCGAGCTGTACCACTGGATGGTGGACGGGTATGGCTATGACATGGCTGCCGTCCCGGATCTGGTACATGATATTAAGGATGACATTGTGAAAGTTTCGATATATCATAAAAACCGGGCGGAAGAGCTGACGGATCCGTGGTTCCGGCCAAGATGGCAGAACCGGGTCAAGCTGACGCTGGCGGGGATACAGTGGCTGGACTGCGTGCCTAAAGACGCGGGCAAGGGGGCGGCCGTAGCATTTATGCAGGAACATTTTCACATATTGCCATCGGAGACAGTAGTATTTGGTGATAATCAGAATGATATGGAAATGTTTACACTTGCAGACCGCAGTTATGCAGTGTCAAATGCAAGGGAAGAAGTGAGGGCTGCCGCCGCGTTTGAGTGCAGGAGCTATGAGGAAGACGGCGTGCTTGAAATATTGAAACAGTTGTAAAAAAGAAAAAAATAAAATAAGTTGTTCTAAAATCCGGTCTTTCCTCATATATATACTATGTATAGAAAAAAGTCCGGTAATACCGGACAAAATAAACAAAGGGGGGTCATCAAGTATGACAGATAAGGTATTAGGAAACAATCAGGTAAATGTTTATGGCGAAGTAGTAAGTGAATTTACATTCAGCCATGAGGTGTACGGTGAGGGATTTTATATGCTGCAGCTCTCGGTAAAACGACTGAGCAAAGTATATGATATTATCCCACTGATGGTATCGGAACGGTTGATCGATGTCACCAGGGATTACCGAGGATGTTATCTGGAGGCGAGTGGGCAGTTCCGTTCTTACAATCGGCATGAGGAGAGCCGGAACCGTCTGGTGCTGTCCGTCTTTGTGAGGGACTTGCATGTGGATGAGGAAGAGCAGGAGAGTGAGAAGCCCAATTATATCTTTTTGGACGGTTACTTATGCAAACCGCCTGTTTACCGGAAAACACCATTGGGGAGAGAAATCGCTGATCTTCTGATGGCGGTAAACCGCCCCTACGGAAAATCGGATTATATCCCCTGTATCTGCTGGGGACGGAATGCCCGCTATGCCGATAGTTTTGAAGTGGGCGAGCACATACAGCTCTGGGGGCGTATCCAGAGCCGCGAATACCAGAAACAGCTGGGCGACGACCGGTTTGAGACCCGCGTGGCCTATGAAATCTCTGTGAGCAAGCTGGAATGTGTGGAGGAAAGCGTTGAGATCACGGCGGCTTCGGAGATATCAGAGGACATGGAAGGGGAAGAGACAGAGGGAATGTCTGCCGAATAAGAATTTTAATTTGAAATAAATTGAAAATGTGTTATAATTGTGTCCATACTGACGATTCAGAAAGGGAAAACATATGGATACAAGAATTATACAGGCGTTTTACGGTCAGGGAAAAGGGAAGACTTCGGCGGCTGTGGGCCAGGCACTGCGTGAGATAGGGGAGGGCCAGCACGTTTCAATTGTCCAGTTTCTGAAAGGCAAGATTGCGGACGAGTTTCAGATTCTGTCAAGACTGGAACCGGATGTTCAGATTTTCCGTTTTGACCAGTCGGGATTGAGTTATTGTGATCTGTCCTTTGTGGAAAAGGAGAAAGAAAAGCAAAACATAATCAATGGGTTTAATTATGCTAAAAAAGTGATTGAGACAGGGGAGAGTGACGTCATCATACTGGATGAGCTGCTCGGCCTTGTGGATCTGGGGATCATAGATACAGAAGATGTGATCGATGTCCTGCGGATTGAAGGTGATTACAAAAAGCTGATCATCACCGGAAATCATCTGGCGGAGGAGATGATCCCGTATATTGATGTGATCTGTGAAATGATTTCGGTGAAAGATAATACTTGACCGTTATCGTGAATAGTGTTATTCTTTTATATGTAGGTAGAGGCGCGGACTTTATCAGTAGCAGGCCGGATATGTCAGGCATAGGGGAAGGCTGTGAAAGGAACGTCCGCCGAAGAGGGGGATTGCCTGTTCAGTTCTCTTCTGGGCACATAGTGAATAATTATGTGACTGTCATCGGATGATGGAGTGCTACTCATTGTATGGAATAGTTCAGAGGGGTTGGCACGCTGTGCCGGCCTCTTTTTTGCGCGAAGGCAAAGCGAGGATATGTCTGTGCTTGCACAAGACGATCCGAGCGCGCCCGCGAACCCGAGCAGTCT
>CANRMO010000171.1 GCA_947631755.1 uncultured Lachnospiraceae bacterium
ATCGGGTGGTCTCCACGGCGTGGGGGCGTCTGTTGTCAATGCTCTGTCTGACTGGCTTGAAGTGGAAATCTACCAGGACGGAAAAAGTTATAAACAGCGCTATGAAAAGGGAAAATCCATGTATCCCCTGAAGGAGACAGGATCTACCGACAAGCGCGGGACAAAGGTTACATTTCTGCCGGATGAGACGATTTTTACTGAGACGACAGTGTATGATTTTAAAATTTTAAGAAAACGGCTGCGGGAAATGGCTTTTCTGACAAAGGGGATAAAGATTGTCCTGTCTGATCTGCGCGAAGAGGAAGTGCAAACGGAGACTTTTCACTATGAGGGCGGCATAAAAGAATATGTGAAGTATCTGAACAAACACAAAGATCCCTTATATGAGGATATCATTTACTGCGAGGGACAAAAAGGAGATATATATGTTGAAGTGGCATTTCAGCACAATTCTGAGTACAATGAGGGATGTTACAGCTTTGTCAATAATATCACGACCCCGGAGGGGGGCACTCATCTGGCAGGATTTAAAAATGCTCTGACAAAGACATTTAATGAATATGCGAGAAATCAAAAGATTTTAAAGGAAAATGAGCAGAATCTCTCCGGTGAAGATATCAGGGAGGGGCTGACTGCCATCATAAGTATAAAAATACCGGAGCCGCAGTTTGAGGGGCAGACAAAACAAAAACTCGGCAACAGCGAGGCCAGAGGGGCTGTGGACGGGGTTGTGAGTGAGCAGCTGACCTATTATCTGGAACAGAACCCTATGGTGGCAAAACTGATCTGTGAGAAATCGATTCTCGCCCAGCGCGCAAGGGAAGCCGCGCGGAAAGCCAGGGATCTGACCCGACGGAAAAATGTGCTGGAGGGCGGGGGACTTCCCGGCAAGCTGGCAGATTGCAGTGACAAAGATCCAAAAAACTGTGAGATTTACATTGTGGAGGGAGATTCCGCCGGGGGAAGTGCAAAGACTGCCCGCGACCGGGCGACTCAGGCCATCCTTCCTCTCCGCGGGAAAATATTGAACGTAGAGAAAGCAAGGCTTGATAAAATACTTGTGAACAATGAGATAAGAACTATGATAACAGCTTTTGGCACAGGTATACATGAGGATTTTGATATCTCAAAACTGAGATACCATAAAATAATAATTATGACGGATGCGGACGTAGACGGTGCACATATCGCTACGCTTCTGCTGACATTTCTGTACCGCTTTATGCCGGATCTGATCCGGCAGGGATATGTCTATCTGGCGCAGCCGCCGTTATATAAGGTGGACCGGAACAAAAAGACATATTATGCTTACAATGATGATGAGCTGAACCGGATCATGGAAGAGATCGGCCGCGACGGCAACAACAGTGTACAGCGCTACAAAGGTCTTGGGGAGATGGATGCAGACCAGCTCTGGGATACGACGATGGATCCGAAAAAGAGGATTCTGCTGAAAGTAACAATGGATGAGGAAGATACATCGGAGATTGATATCACTTTTAATACATTGATGGGAGATAAAGTGGAGCCCCGCCGTGAATTTATTGAGGCAAATGCAAAATATGTGAGGAATCTTGATATATAAAAAGACATAATTCTTGTTGCAGAAATGGAGGAAAGATATGGATGAAAATATCTTTGACAAAGATGGATCCCGATTTGATGAGATTCAGCCGGTCGATCTGAAAAAGACGATGGAGAATTCTTATATCGACTATGCTATGTCGGTGATTGCGTCCCGGGCTCTGCCGGATGTGAGAGACGGATTGAAACCCGTCCAGAGGAGGATTCTCTATGCAATGATAGAACTGAATAATGGCCCGGACAAGCCGCACCGCAAGTGTGCCCGTATTGTCGGTGATACGATGGGTAAATATCACCCCCACGGAGACAGCTCTATTTATGGTGCTTTGGTAAATCTGGCCCAGGAGTGGTCTACCCGTTATCCCCTTGTGGACGGCCACGGAAATTTTGGTTCTGTAGACGGAGACGGCGCCGCCGCCATGCGTTATACCGAGGCGCGGCTGAGCAAAATTTCCATGGAGATGCTCTCGGATATCAACAAAGATACCGTAGATTTCATACCAAACTTTGATGAGACGGAAAAAGAGCCGACCGTTCTCCCATCCCGCTTTCCGAATCTGCTTGTAAATGGTACTTCAGGCATTGCCGTTGGCATGGCTACAAATATTCCTCCTCACAATTTAAAGGAGGTTATCAACGGTGTAGTAAAAATTATCGACAATCAGGTGGAAGAAGACAGAGAGACTTCCATAGATGAAGTGATGGAAGTCATCAAGGGGCCGGACTTTCCCACAGGGGCTGTGATCCTTGGAAAAAGAGGCATTGAAGAGGCGTACCGCACAGGCCGGGGGAAGATACGGGTGCGGGCAGTGACGGATATTGAACCGATGGCAAACGGGAAAAACCGGATTGTGGTCACAGAACTTCCCTTTATGGTAAATAAGGCGAGACTGATCGAAAAAATCGCAGATTTACATAAGGATAAGCGAGTGGACGGCATCACAGATCTCAGGGATGAATCAAGCCGTGAGGGGATGCGCATTGTCATTGAGCTGAGAAAAGATGTGAATGCCAATGTTGTCCTGAACCAACTGTATAAGCACACTCAGTTGCAGGACACCTTTGGCGTTAATATGCTGGCTCTTGTGAACAATGAGCCGATTGTCATGAACCTTCTTCAGATGTTGCAGCACTATCTGAGACATCAGGAAGAAGTGGTGACAAGGCGTACAAAGTATGATCTGAACAAAGCGGAGGAGAGAGCCCATATTTTAAAAGGCTTGTTGATCGCTCTGGACAATATTGACGAAGTGATCCGGATCATCCGGGGTTCCGAGAGTGCCGCTGTAGCTAAAGAAAGCCTGATCGAGAGATTCGACCTGGATGATGTGCAGGCCCAGGCGATCATTGATATGAGGCTCCGCGCCCTGACCGGATTGGAGCGGGATAAGCTGGAGACAGAATACGCCGACCTGCAGAAAAAAATTGAGGAGTATAAAGCCATTCTCGCGGACAGAAAGCTTCTGCTCGGCGTGATAAAGACGGAAATTTGCGCTATCCGCGATAAATATGGGGATGAGAGAAGGACTTCCATCGGATTTGACGAGTTTGACATTTCCATGGAGGATATGATACCAGTTGAAAATACGGTGATCACTATGACTCGTCTCGGATATATTAAGAGAATGACGATTGATAATTTCCGCAGTCAGAACCGGGGCGGAAAAGGGATCAAAGGCATGCAGACGATCGAGGATGATAATATCGAGCGGCTGTTTATGGCGACTACCCACCACTATCTCATGTTCTTTACAAACCTCGGACGTGTGTATCGGATGAAGGGATATGAGATACCGGAGGCAAGCCGCATATCCAGGGGCACGGCGATCGTCAATCTCTTGCAGCTGATGCCAGATGAAAAAATTTCCGCTACGATTTCCATCGATGAGTACAGGCAGGACGAATATCTTATGATGGCGACCAGAGGCGGTACGGTTAAGAAAACTTCAATCAAAGAGTATGAGAATATAAGGAAGAATGGATTGCAGGCGATCTCTCTGAGAGAGGATGATGAATTGATTGAAGTAAAAGTGATCAAAGGAAAAGAAGATATCCTTCTTGTGACTAACCATGGCATGTGCATCCGTTTTAATGAGGAAGATGTGAGGAAAACAGGGCGCACATCCATCGGTGTGAAAGGGATGAGCCTTGGGAAAGATGACCGGGTTGTCGCGATGCAGACCAGCACCCAGGGAGAAAATATTCTTCTTGTATCTGAATATGGTATGGGAAAACGCACGAACATCAGCGAATTTTCAGTACAGCACCGCGGCGGCAAGGGTGTGAAATGCTACAAGATCAATGATAGGACAGGAAATGTAGTAAAGGCGAAGATTGTGGAAGATGGCACGGATATCATGCTAATAACAAATGAGGGAGTTATTATCCGGATAAGTGTAGATAATATTTCTAAACTGGGCCGCGTCACTTCTGGTGTGAAATTGATGAATCTGGATGATACAAAAGATATCAGAGTGGCAGGAATCTCCCGTGTCCATGAAGATGAGGGGGACGAAGAGGAAGAAAATCTTCCGGAGGATGCGGATAATGGCGGATCCCCGGAAAATGGGCAGGAGGAAGTGTGAGTAAAATGAGAGTCATTCATGCGCAAGAGATTACAGAAAATATAAAAGAAATGTGCATCCGGGTTAATGTCCAGCTCTCAGATGATGTAAAACAGGCAATTCTCGTTGGAAAAGAGAGAGAAGACTCTGTTATCGGAAAACAGATTCTTGGCCAGCTGGAAAAAAATATGGATATTGCTCTTGAAAGTGGTATCCCCATCTGCCAGGATACCGGTATGACAGTAGTGTTTCTGAAAATCGGCCAGGACGTCCACATTGAGGGGGGCTTTATAGAAGACGCTGTAAATGAGGGAATACGACAGGGATATGAAGAGGGATATCTGCGCAAATCGGTGGTCTCAGACCCTCTGATCAGGGAAAATACAAAGGATAATACGCCAGGAGTCCTTCACTATGAGATCATACCTGGTGACCGGCTGGAGATTATAGTTGCCCCAAAAGGATTCGGAAGTGAAAACATGAGCCGCATCTATATGCTGAAACCAGCAGACGGGGCAGAGGGTGTAAAAAATGTTATTCTTGAGACAGTGCGGGAGGCCGGCCCTAATGCCTGCCCGCCCATGGTGATCGGCGTCGGCATCGGTGGGACTTTTGAGAAGTGCGCCCTACTGGCGAAAAAGGCACTGACGAGAGATCTGAGCAGCCATTCTCCGATTCCATATGTGAGAGAGATGGAAGAGGAAATGCTGGCTAAAGTAAACGAGCTCGGTATCGGCCCTGGCGGCCTCGGTGGACGGGTCACGGCAATCGGCCTGAATATAGAGACGTATCCGACCCACATAGCGGGACTTCCGGTAGCTGTCAATATATGCTGCCATGTCAACCGCCATATCCGGCGCACATTGTGATAAGGATATTGTTGTAAGCAATGACTGAAAAGGATGAGACAGGTTATGGATAAATATATAGAGACTCCTCTGACAAGTGAAAAAGTAAAAGATCTGCGGGCGGGAGATTACGTCTACATAACAGGGGTAGTATATACGGCAAGAGACGCCGATTTCTGCGCGGTGGATCATCTCAGTTTTTCCGTTTATGAGGGGGAGATTTTCGGACTACTGGGCCCGAATGGCG
>CANRMO010000172.1 GCA_947631755.1 uncultured Lachnospiraceae bacterium
CGGCAGACGGACAGATTCTCGGCAAGCCGGCTGACCGGGAGGAAGCGTGCCGGATGATCTCGTTGCTCCAGGGGAGAAGCCATATGGTGTATACGGGTGTGACACTTGTGGCCTGCAAGGGCAAAGAGAGGGAGATCACAACATTTTCAGAGGGGACAGAGGTTCATGTCGCCCCCATGAGTGAGGATGAGATCGATGCCTACATAGATACCCCGGAGCCCTATGACAAGGCCGGAGCATATGGCATCCAGGGCATTTTTGCCAGACACATCCGGGGGATTGAGGGGGATTATTTTAATGTTGTGGGACTGCCGCTCCACCGCCTGTACCGGGAGCTGGCAAAATTTTAGATGTTATGGGGAGAAGTGTGAATGGGACGATCGGAAAAACGCCAGTATATTTTTACTGTCATTATTACACTGATCGCTTTGATTGGGGTGGTGACATATAATCTTGTCACCTTTTATTCGAATGCGGTATCGGATATGCTCACCATAGGAAAGAGCAGTCTTGCCCAGGAGAGGGAGCAGCTCGACGGCTATCTGACGAAAGGCATGGATGTCCTCCAGGTCACGGCGATAACAGTTGAGTATATGATGCAGAACGGTGAATCGCCAGAGCGCATTGAGGCATTTTTAAACGAGGAATCCGAGCGGTATATGGACGATATCGATGTCAATTTTACGGGGGTTTACGGCTATTTTCAGGGAAGATTCCTGGATGGGAGCGGATGGGAGCCGGACGCGGACTACGTGCCTCGGGAGAGGGAGTGGTACATAGCGGCGGAGGAGGCAAAAGGCAAGCCCACAATCGTCTCTCCCTATCTGGATGAAAAGACGGGGACGATCATGATATCAGTGAGCCAGCTTCTCTATGATGGGGAGAGTGTGATCTCTTTTGATATTGTTCTGGATCAGATTCAGGTCATCACAAAGAACATCAAGCTGGGCGGGATGGGATACGGTTTTGTCATGGACCGTGCGGGATTGGTAGTTGCCCACTCAGATGCGGAAGAGAGGGGGAAGAATTACAGGGAGGGGAGCGAAGAGAGCACTCTGTTTAATCAGGTTTATACAAATGAAAAAGAGACGTTCCGCGCAAAGCTGCAGGGTGAGGACTGCACGGTATTCACCGACACAGTCATGAATGACTGGTATGTGGTAATGATTGTCAGCAATACAAAATTATATCATGATATAAGAATTGTTCTTTTGCAAAATATCACAATCTGTCTGATCGTTTTTGGCCTGATTGTCTGGTTTCTGACACTGGCATTTCGCAAGATCGGGGTTTCCATGAGAAATGCGGAAGAGAGCAGACAGAATCTTGAGACAATGAATGTCACCATTATGCGCACGATTGCCCGGACCATTGACGCAAAGGACAAATACACAAACGGACATTCGAGAAGAGTGGCTAAATATGCGGGAGAGCTCGCGAAGAGACTGGGAAAGAGCCGCCAGGAACAAAAAGACATTTACTATGCGGCACTTTTGCATGACGTGGGCAAGATACACATTCCCGATGCGATCATAAATAAGCCGGCCCGGCTGACGGATGAGGAGTTCTCTTACATCAAGCTCCATCCGGTGATCGGATATTACATTTTGCGGGATATCAAGGGGAATGCCATGATCCCCCAGGGTGCGAAATGGCACCACGAGCGCTTTGACGGAAATGGCTATCCCAACGGGCTCGCAGGGGAGAACATACCGGAGGTAGCCAGGATTATCGGTGTGGCGGACGCCTATGACGCCATGACATCCAACCGGAGTTACCGCCAGGTCATGTCCCAGGCAAGGGTGAGAGAGGAGATCGAGAAGGGACGGGGCACACAGTTCGACCCGGAGATTGCGGACGTCATGCTGGGTATGATCGACGATGCGGCAGAAAAACAATCTTGAGAGCAATATACTGGCAGTGGACGATGATATGGTGATTCTCAATATGATTGAGTACATATTGAAAAAAGAGCCGGGTTACAACGTCCGCAAAGTGTCGGCAGGTGAGGAGGCTTTGAGGATTGTCAGGGAGGACCCGGTGGATCTGGTCTTTCTCGATGTGCAGATGCCGGGGAAGGATGGTTTTGAGGTATATGAGGAAATCCGCAAGATATCCGATGTCCCCATTGTTTTTCTGGCGGAGGATAAGAGCATAGACGCCATCGACAGAGCCAGCGCCCTTGAGATCGAGGACTATCTGGTGAAGCCGTTTATGCCCCAGGCGCTTTTAGAGATTGTCCACACTGCCCTGCAGGAGAAACTGGATATATAATGAAATTGAAAAAAAGCGCGCAATGTGGTATTCTGGTGGAAATGGCAAAAGAAAATGGAAAGGATATTACTATGAAACAACTGATGTTGGGCAATAAAGCCCTTGCGAGAGGACTGTACGAGGCGGGGTGCAGCGTTGTGTCCAGCTATCCCGGGACACCGAGTACAGAAGTAACAGAAGAGGCCGCTAAGTATGAGGAGATATACTGTGAGTGGGCCCCGAATGAAAAAGTGGCCATGGAGGTTGCCTTTGGTGCGTCCCTGGCGGGAAAACGGAGTTTTTGCGGCATGAAGCATGTCGGGCTGAATGTCGCGGCAGATCCCCTTTTTACCTGTTCTTATACAGGAGTGAACGGTGGAATGGTGATCTGTGTGGCGGATGACCCGGGTATGCACTCCTCACAGAATGAACAGGATTCGCGCCACCACGCGGCCGCATCCAAGGTTCCGATGCTGGAACCGGCGGATTCTATGGAGGCATATGAATTTGCGAAGAGAGCATTTGAACTCTCGGAGGAATTTGACACGCCGGTCATAATCAAAATGTGTACAAGGATCGCCCATTCCCAGAGTATTGTGGAAGAGGGCGAGCGGTCAGTGCCGGAGAGGATTCCCTATGAAAAAAATATCGGCAAATATGTGATGATGCCGGCCAATGCCATCCGGCGGCACCCGGTTGTGGAGGAGCGCATCCGGAAACTGACGGAATACGCGGATACCTGCGAGTTTAACCGCGTGGAGATGGGCGGCACAGAGCTGGGGATCATTACCTCTTCTACATGTTACCAGTATGTGAAGGAAGTGTTTGGGGAAAAGGCAAGTATTTTGAAACTTGGTATGGTCTATCCGCTGCCGGAAAAAAAGATACTTGATTTTGCTGCCAGTGTGGATAAACTTGTTGTTGTGGAGGAACTGGATCCTGTCATTGAAAGTCACTGCAAAAAGCTGGGACTTGAGGTGACGGGAAAGGACATACTCCCTATGGAGGGCGAATATTCACAGAACCTGATCGCGGAGAAGCTTGGCATAGAGGCTGCGCCGGTGAAAAGCCTCGGTGAGCCGCTCCCGGGACGGCCGCCGGTTATGTGTGCCGGGTGTCCGCACAGGGGTCTGTTCTATACATTATCAAAGCTAAACTGCACAGTCCTCGGGGATATCGGGTGCTATACACTCGGTGCCGTGGCGCCTCTTGGCGCAATGGAGATGACACTCTGTATGGGGGCTTCGGTCAGCTCGATCCACGGGTTTAACAAAGCGCTCGGTGAGGAGAGCGAGGGGAAGACAGTGGCAGTCATCGGTGACTCCACATTTGTACATTCCGGCATGACAGGCCTTGCCAACATTGCCTATAATCAGAGCAATTCCACGGTGATCATACTGGACAATTCGATCACCGGAATGACCGGCCATCAGCAGAATCCGACGACCGGGTACAATATAAAGGGAGAGCCGGCGGGAAAGATTGATCTTGAGAGTCTCTGCCGGGCCATGGGATTTGCGCGGGTTGCTGTTGTGGATCCCTATGATCTGGAAGAGTGCGGCCGGGTCGTAGAAGAGGAGCTGGCGGCAAAGGAGCCCTCGGTCATCATTAGCCGGAGGCCCTGTGCCCTTCTCAAATATGTGAAACCGAAAGCGCCCCTTCATGTGGACGAAGATAAATGTGTGGGCTGTAAATCCTGTATGCGTCTCGGCTGTCCGGCTATCAGCGTGAGAGAGGGAAAAGCAGTGATCGACAATACGCTCTGTGTCGGCTGCGGCGTCTGCCAGCAGCTGTGCAGGCTTGATGCATTGCAGCCGGGGGAGGTGCAGAAATGACAAAGAATATTATGATCGTGGGTGTGGGAGGACAGGGATCCCTGCTCGCAAGCAAACTTCTGGGACATCTGCTCCTGTCTGAGGGATATGATGTCAAAGTATCTGAGGTACACGGAATGAGCCAGCGGGGCGGCAGTGTTGTCACTTATGTGAGATTCGGTGAAAAGGTGTATTCGCCGATCATCGACAGGGGAGAGGCCGATTTTATCGTCTCCTTTGAAAAACTGGAGGCGGCCCGCTATGTGGAGTATTTAAAAGAGGGCGGGCGCATTGTGACCAACACACAGGAGATTGACCCCATGCCTGTCATTACGGGGGCAGCAGCGTATCCAGAGGATCTGATTGGGAAACTGGAGGCCCTGGGAATCCAGGTGGACGCCATGGACTGCCTGAAACTGGCAGAGGAGGCCGGTTCTTCCAAGGCGGTAAATATCGTGTTGATGGGGCGGCTGTCCCTGTATTTCGATATCGCAGTGGAAAAGTGGCAGAAAGCGATTGAAGAGTGTGTCCCGGCGAAATTTAATGAATTAAACCAGCGGGCATTTCTGCTGGGGCGCAGGTAGAGAGATACTTTTTGTGTCCCGATATGATATGGAATAATGAAAAACGATCAAGGGGGAAATTATGAAGAATTATTATCAGCCAGAGATGGAGACGATGCCGCTTGAAAAACTTCAGGCGCTGCAGAGTGAGAGACTGGTCAGCCAGGTGAAATATGTGTATGACAATGTTGCATTTTATCATGACAGAATGGATGAGGCAGGAGTGAAGCCGGAGGATATCGGGGGGATTGAGGATTTACATAAACTCCCGTTTATCACGAAAGATGATCTCCGTGACCAGTACCCTTACGGACTGCTTGCGGTTCCGCTCGCGGACTGCGTGCGCATCCAGTCCACGAGCGGGACGACGGGGCGGCGTGTTGTGGCATTTTATACCCAGGAGGATCTTGATATCTGGGAGGACTGCTGCGCCAGGGCTATCGTGGCAGCGGGCGGAACGAAAGAGGATGTATGCCATGTCTGTTACGGATACGGCCTCTTCACAGGAGGGCCGGGCCTGAATGGCGGTTCCCACAAAGTCGGCTGTCTGACACTCCCTATGTCGTCCGGAAATACGGAGCGCCAGTTCCAGTTTATGGAAGA
>CANRMO010000173.1 GCA_947631755.1 uncultured Lachnospiraceae bacterium
GATATGTCTTCCGGCAGATGTCCCACATCAAAAAAGGCGAGCTCCTCGACCTCGGATTTCTGTTTTTTCAGCCCGCCGGAATATTCTTTACAGATAAACACAATATCGATATTTGACACCTCGTCGCCGTTCGGGTACACATAATGCATCTCCTCCCCTGAAAAGATACCGAATAACTCCAGCTTCTCCGCCGTGAGCCCAGTCTCCTCAAGCAGTTCCCTCCTCGCCGCATCCTCTACTTTTTCATCCAGTTCCACCGAGCCCCCCGCGTATGCCCAGCAGTGATTATCCTTTCGTCTCTGCAAAAGGATCCTCCCCTTTTTATCCTCCACAATAACGCTCGCCCCCACCTGGAGTATGGGCTGATGACCCACAAGTTTTCTGAGATTCATAATATAGCCTGACATGTCAATCCTCCGTTTATCCTAAATTTTCAATCCATGTTCCATTATTTCCCCTATACCTTAAGAATATCACTCAATTCACATGCCGGGCGAATCATTAAACTTCCTATCCGCCGAAACAGCACATGATCCTAACCCCACTCTGCCTCTTTTTTATTATACTACGGCTGTTAAAGATATGCGAGTTTTTATTATATTTTCTACCCCCCCCACAAAAAAACATTTGTTCCGTCTATAATTTTCCTGTATATTCTGGTATTATAATATTATCAAATTACAAAGGAGAATTTATTATGTCCAGATTAAAGAAACTAATGATCACCTTACTAACTATCGCAATGTCACTTTCGTTGACGCCTGCACAGACAGACGCAGCGGCAAAAGTTCGGCTCAGCCGGGACACCCTATTGCTCAATGTCGGCAAAACAGCAACTCTCTCACTAAAGAACAGCAAAAAAACCGTCACATGGTCTTCCTCACGAAATTCAGTTGCAACGGTATCGCGGAATGGATATGTAAAAGCAAAAAAACAGGGGAGCTGCAATATCACAGCAAAATCAGGCGGAAAAAAGTATGTCTGCAAAGTGACAGTTAAGAAAAAAGCCAACGCAAAGAAATCTGTCACCTATGTCTACATAACGGAAACCGGCTCTAAATATCACAGGGCAAACTGTCGGTATTTATGGAACAGTAAAATTAAAATAAGTAAGTCATCTGCAAAGAAAAACTATACGCCCTGCAGTGTATGTAACCCCTGATCTATTCGACCGGTTCCATGCTCTTTACCTTTTTACGATCTCTGCGCATATCGATGTTCACAATTCGCCCTTTTATATTGGACATTGGCAGAGATCGCCCGGGCAGCCCCATCCGTTTTTCAGCTCTCACCCCTCACAAAATGACCACAGATTTTTGATCTGTCCCTCCAGCGTCTCGTAGTCCCACAGCACACTGCTCCTCTTTTTACTGTTCGGATCATTTATCACAATCTTTCCCTCCCGCTCCTCAGCCATCACGACGAAGTGTCCGGTTTTCGTAAAATCTCCCGGTCTCATACTGCACACGATCATATGCCCTGCCCTGAGTTCATCCAGAACCGTGTTCCGGTTCAGTGAAATTTCCGTGCCCCGGACACCAAAATGTTTTGCCCCCTCTGTCATAAACGACCAGGAAGTCCCTCTGCCGCTCTCATAGTACCCTTTCTGTTCCGCATACTGCGCCACCTTATCCGGAGTAGCCGTCTCATTTCCCGCCAGCGATAATGCCACCATGGATATACAGGTTGGCGCGCAGCCCGACAGCTCCATACGCTCTCCCCCATAACTCACATTTCCCCACCTCTTATCACATTGGAGCAGCAAAGGATGCCTGCCCTCTTTTTCCTCCTTCGTAAATCCGCCGCCCGCCTGCCCGTCCGTCTCATCCCCGGAGTGCCCGCGGATAAGGTGGATAACCACCGCCAGAAACATGAAAAGCAGCAACAAAATCACGATCACCTTTATTCTCTTCTTCTTTCCCACTGCCATTTGCACATCACTCCTTTGCAAGAAAAATCCCACCCCGCATAACCCATTATACAGGATGGGATTTCACATTTCTTTTCCTTTTTCTTGTGAAAACCTTGCAATTTTATGACAATGTTCAAAGTGGCAGGCGCGGGAGCTGTACCACAAACTGTATCCACTCATCGTGGCTGTCTGCCAGAATCTTTCCCCCGTGGAGCTCCACGATCTTTTTTGCTATGGCGAGCCCCAGCCCGGCGCCGCCTGTACTGGTGGCCCGTGAGACATCCAGACGAAAAAACTGGTCAAAGATGTGCGCCAGTTTCTCCGACGGGATCGTTTTCCCGCGGTTCTGAAGCAGGATATAGAGTATATCCTGCTGCCTCTCCAGAGAAAGATATAATTTTGATCTCGGATAGCTGTAATTAATGGCATTGCGGATCAGATTATCAAACACCCGTTCCAATTTGTCCGGGTCACAGCGGACAAATATGTCTCTCCCGATATTAAGCTCCCATTCTAAGTGTTTCTCTCTCATCATCGGATAGAACTCACTCACAATCTGCTCCAGCATCCGGGACAGGCAGATATTCTCAAATTCCAGGGAAATCTCTGACAAATTAAACCTCGTAATCTCAAAGAATTCATTGATCAACACTTCCAGCCGCTCCGCCTTTTCCAGCGCGATCCCGCAAAACCGTTCCCGCTGCTTTGGCGGGAGATCTGGCTGCTCATGCAGAAGTGACAGGTACCCGATCACGCTCGTCAGCGGTGTCTTCAGGTCGTGCGCCAGATACACGATCAGATCATTTTTCCGCTGCTCTGCCTCCCTCGCCATCTCACGGTTCCGCTTATTCTGCTCATTGACCAGGTTCAGCTCATCCTGGACATCTTTCAGCGCGGCCGGCAGCCGGATCAGCTCGCCCTGGCGCATCACAAGGCTCTCCGAAGCCCCGATCACTTTTGCCAGATAATAATATCCCCGCACGGCAAAAAAGAAAGTGACAAACAGCCACCCCACCGTCATAACCAGCAGGATCAGCACGGCAATATTATCCTTTGCCCAGTGAAAAAACGGATATAACGGATCCGTCTTCTGCCAGACCCTGTTCTGCAGCAGCTCAGCGAACAAAAGCCCGCAGACAATCATGGCAAAGAAATAGATTGCGAGAGCCGCTGCATATTGAATCATTAATTTACCCACCAGATCCGTCCGCAGACGCACCATCGATTCATTCTTCATTCTACTGTATACCCCACTCCCCAGACAGTTTTTATATACCTCGGTTTCCTGGACGGCTCCCCCATCTTCTCCCGTATCCTCGCAATGTGCGCCATCACGGTATTATTGCTGTCCAAATACCGTTCTCCCCACACCTCTTCAAACAAACGCTCTGTCGGGATCACCTCTCCCTGGTTCCGGCACAGATACCACAGAATATCAAACTCCAGCGGCGTCAGAATGATCTCTCTCTCATTCAGTATACACTTGTGTAGTTTTTTTGATATAAACAGTCCCCGGATACTGATCTCTTCTTCATCCCGAACCGCCTCGGGCCGGTTGTACTGCCGGTAGCGCCGCAGCTGTGTCCGCACCCGCGCCATCAGCTCAAGAGGCTGAAACGGTTTCGTCATATAGTCATCCGCCCCTAAGGTAAGTCCTGTGATCTTATCCATATCCTCCACTTTTGCGGTCAGCATAATAATAGGAAAATAGTAATCCTGGCGGATCTTCATACAGAGGGAAAAGCCGTCCATATCCGGCAGCATCACATCAAGAACCGCCAGATCCACCGGATGTTCCCGGATATACGCCAGCGCATCCTCTCCATTGTAAAAACAGTGTATCTCGTAGTCCGCATCCCGGAGTGACTGCCGCACCAGTTCCGCAATCTCCACCTCATCATCCACAACAACAATCGATATCATAACAGACAGTCTCCTCTCCGCACAGCCGCCGGATTTTTAAGTACAGTATATCACGAATTTTTTCCCCTGTGAACATCAAACAGAATTATCATAAAATTGCAAGAATTTCCTATCCCTTGTGATATAGCAGGAGATTTTGCTTGAAATCATATACATACTCTGCTATAATCAACATAATTTATGTTATGTAACAATTGTTTTTCAACAAAATTTCCCAGAAAAAAGAGAGGAGTGTGATCCAATGAAAAGAACCTATAAAACACTTGCCTGTCTGCTGACAGCAGCCATGCTCATCACCGCCGCGCCTGTAGATGTCCAGGCCGCCAGAAAAAAAGCAGGCGTATCCGCGGCGAAAACTGTCACAGTAAATGTCGGAAAGTCAAAATCCATACAGGTGAAGACTAAAAATGTAAAAAAGATTACTTCAGTGAGAGCGAAATCTTCTGCCAAATCCGTCATCAAAATCTCCAAAGTAAAAAAGAACAGAAAAAAAGCTGCCGTCACAGTAAAGGCGATGAAAGCAAAAAGCGCCCGCATCACAATTACTGTAAAATATATTGCCACTGGCAGCAAAAAGATTGCAACTAAAAAATTAAAAGTGACGGTAAAAGGAAAGAAGAAGACAAAAAAAGAGACCCAGAAGCCGTCTGAAAATACCGGACAGCCCTCTGTAAAACCTGATGTTACCGCCACGGCGGCACCTACGGCCACACCATCTCCGACCGCTATGGACGACGCGACAGCCACGCCGACTCCAACAACCCCAGCCGACGCGACGGCTTCACCGACTCCGACTGCCACGGCCGAAACGACGGCTTCACCGACTCCAACAGCTACGGCTGACACAACAGCCACGCCAACTCCAACAGCTACGGCTGACACAACAGCCACACCAACTCTGGAGCCAACGGCTACCCCGACTGCGACACCGGCCGCTGTGCCCGAGGCAGAAAACATCACGGGTATTACCCAGTATACTTATGACGATCCCTACTACGCCCCCTATGCAGCCGAAGTGACTCTGGATGGCAAAAGCAATTTTGAAGCAGAAGATTTTTCGGCCTCGGCAATTCTCTATGGCCAGTCAGAAAGCAAAGAACTGGCGGTTAAAAATGTCACGCGCTACAGCAACAAATCCTATCTTGTGACATTTTCAGACGAAGAAGATATTCTTTGGGGCGCAGAGATTACTGTTACGATCAACCGGCTGCAAGGCGCAAAAAAATCCGCCGCAGTAACTATGGCCGGATGCCGGAATAATGCCGTGGACTCCGGTAACTGGACAGTATCGGCAAAACAGAATATATTCACTGTCAACATGCAGGATCTGGGGCTGTA
>CANRMO010000174.1 GCA_947631755.1 uncultured Lachnospiraceae bacterium
CCAGCGGGGTGACGGTTTTGATACTGTCCAGACGGAAACAGGTGAAACGCCGGTTTCTCTTTGAGTAGGCGCACAGAAACCGCCGCCCGGTGCGGGTGCTTGTAAAAATCTGGAGGGGGATACATCTGCTGAAAGTGGGTGTTTTCCCCTGATTACTCTGTATGGATATTTCCACGGCGCGCGCCGCCCGCATCTCCTCAAGGAGAGATAAAAGGATCTCATCCTCCAGAGTGTGGACAAAGAAACTGTGCTTGACGCGGAATAATTCATTGGCAGCGTCGAACTGTCCCAGAAGTCCGTTGCCGATGATGCCGAACACCTCGGCCATCTGGTAAAAGGAGAGGGCATCCAGGATGCCTTCTGTGTCCAGGATCTGTTCTGGCAGCGGCAAGCCGAGAGAGTATTTTATCTTTTTCCCGTCCTTTTCCCGGGCAAGCAGCCCCTCTTTTACATAGGCGTTGCACTTGCGCCGGACTGTCTGTGAGTCAAAGAGGGCATCGTATTTTGCCAGAAGCTGGTCCGTGATCTCCTCGGCCGTGAGTGCCCTGCCGCCCTGCAGCAGATCGAGGATGAAAAAATGCAGCACGATATCATTGTCGGTAAAACTCTTAGTCTTCCACACCTGGAACAGAGGATTTTCGTCCAGGAGGTTGCTGTCTATGGCAAGGGAGATGTTGAAACCGTCCGCGGCGTAGTCCTTTTGGACATAGGGACCGAGCCAGCTCTCCAGCCGCCTGCGCTCATTGTCGTATGTGCGGGGGCTTTTTCCCCTGAACTCCTCCCTTGTCTTGAAACCGTAGACAAAAAAATCCCTCACATACTCTCTGGATTTTGGAAAACTTTTAATTAGTTCTTTGAAACCGGACATGCCATCCCCTCATTTCAATATAAGTTTCTTAATGATTCCAGTATAACATAAAAGAATTGTTTTGTTCGCAACTTTTTTGAAATGATTATTTTGGCAGCGGCGAATATAATGGGATCATAGAAACGGAGAACAAGAAAAAAGACCATGTAGGAAATGGGGAATGATTATGTTTGTGTTGAACAATGAAAAGACAAAGTTTCCGGTAAAGGTATGGCTGGGGGATGAGAGCCAGCTCGAGGGGAATTGTCTTGAACAGGCTTATCACCTGTCACAGCTTCCTTTTTTACATAAATGGGTGTGTCTGATGCCAGACACCCACGCAGGAAAAGGTATGCCGATCGGGGGAGTGATCGCGGCGAAAGATGTGGTGATCCCCAATGCGGTGGGCGTGGATATCGGCTGTGGCATGGATTTTGTCGCCACAAATATCCGGGTCAGAGATATCCGGGAGATCCAGACGGGAAACGGCACGATTATTCAGGCAATAATCGGGAATATCATGCGCTCGGTCCCTTTGAATACGGAGAGATATAAAAATCCGCAGAAATCGGAGGTGCTGGACCGGGCAAAAGAAGAATTGGATAAATATGAAGCGGATCAGAATCTGCTCCCGCTCATTGACGATGGGTATTTTCAGGTAGGGAGCCTCGGCGGAGGCAATCATTTTATTGAGCTGCAGGAGGACCAGGACGGCTATCTCTGCGTAATGTTACATTCCGGGAGCCGCCATCTGGGAAAGGAGATCTGCGATTATTTTCACAAAAAAGCCAGTGAGCTCAATAAGAAATGGTACAGTGTGGTCCCAGAGGAGTACCGCCTGGCATTTCTCCCGGTACATTCCCCCGAGGGAGGGCAGTATATCAACTGGATGAACCTCGCGCTGGATTATGCTTTTGAGAACCGGGCCCATATGCTGGATAAAACCTGTGAGATTGTGAGAGAGGTCATTGAAAAACATACAGGGAGCGCCGTAGAGTTTGGCGAGGAGATCAACTGCCACCACAATTATGCGGCTCTTGAGAATCACTTTAATGCGAATGTGTGGGTGCACCGGAAAGGGGCGACCCGTGTGCGGGAGGGCGAGCTTGCCGTGATCCCGGGAGCCATGGGATCTTACAGTTATGTGGTGAGGGGAAAGGGCAACAAAGAGACTTTCTGCACCTCCTCCCACGGCGCGGGCAGATGTTACTCAAGAACCGGGGCCATGCAGGCATTTACGACGGAGCAGGTGATCGTTGACCTCAAGGAACAGGGCGTCGTGCTCGGGAAGCGAAAGAAAAATGATGTGGCGGAGGAGTGCCGGTTTGCCTATAAAGATATTGATGAGGTCATGGCACAGCAGTCCGACATGGTTACACCTGTCAGAAAGTTAAAGACAGTGGGTGTAGTGAAAGGATAGAGAGCGCGGTTAAAAAACGCTCACTTCAAAAATTGCGGAAATAATTTATTGCGCCGTGGCATCGGGAGCTACTCCCTGCCCGGCGGTGCCGGCAGCGTGCTGTTCGGTATACCATAAATATTTCACCATGCGGCATTGGTAAAAATGCACGCGATAACTTAACAGGAGGGTTGTTAAGTGACTTATGTGTTCGGTGGTTCGAATCCACCCCGTGTAAACGAAACGGTAGCTTAGTGGTTAAAGCGCATAACAATTATCGGAAAGACTTGTAGTCTGCGGTTCGAATCCGCAAAGGATCATGTTTTTATCCCGGCTCCGGCACAGCCTGTACTGGTTTCGGCCCCGTTCGTGGGCAGAAACTGGGGACCGGCCGTCTGCCAGGAGAGGGGGGATACCGCACGCAGAGAGGAAAAACAGCCGCGCGCCCGGTTTTTTTGATGGCGCAGGTCCTTTTTCCCAGTGCATTTTCCCGACGCAGCCTCCGCACGGTGCCGTCACGCTGACGGCCGGGTTTTCCCGGATATCAGCGGGCGGATGCGCGGGGCGGGGCGCTGCCCCCGGGGGAATGTCCTCTGCCTGCTCAACTTCTCTTCCGCAGTCTGCTGGTGTGGGCTGGTGGGGACGGGATAAAAATACCTTTAATGAATGGAGGGTTTGTCATGAAATATATAATTACGGATAATCAGGCTGGTTTTGTCATGAAGAACGGTATGTTCCAGAGGCTGCTTAAGGCAGGCACCTATCGCTTTTCATTTATAAAAAATACGTGGGTGGAGACGGAGGAGATGTCCGGCGAGGTTAAAAATACGGATGTGCCGTATTCTGTGCTGGCAAAGGACAAAGCATTCCTTGATTCCACTGTACATATAGAAATTCCGGACGGGTACAGAGGGTTTATTTATGTAAACGGAAAGCTGAAAGCATTTGCCATGAAGAAAGAGTATACGTTCTGGAATGTGTTTGAAAGGGTTGAGATGAAACTGGTCTCTATGGAGGATACCGTTATCGGCCCGGAGGTCACAAAGCAGATGCTCGCTCTTGTGCCGGCAAAATATTATACGGAGGTCTCTGTGGGCGAGGGCGAAATCGGCCTGCTGTATTATGACAATGTGCTGCAGGATCAGCTTGGCAAAGGGAAGTACCGCTTCTGGAATTATAAATATGATGTGACCTGCACCGTGCTGGATATGAGGCAGAAAGCGCTGGATATCGTGGGGCAGGAGATTCTGACAAAGGATAAGATCGGAATCCGCATGAATGTGGCCTGCATGTATAAGATCCGGGATGCAGTGGAGTTTGCCGCCACCATCTCAGATCTGAAAGGCCAGCTCTACTCTGCCGCACAGCTCGCCATCCGGGAGATTGTCGGAAACTATAAACTGGATGAGATTCTGGAGGCAAAGGAGGCGATCTCAAAGGAGATTTTCGAGGTGCTGAAAAGGCAGGAGGAAATGTTCTGCGTGACCTTTTTGACAGCCGGGATCAAGGACATCATACTGCCGGGTGAGATCAGGCAGATCATGAATTCTGTGCTCGTCGCAGAGAAGACTGCCCAGGCGAACGTGATCTCCAGGAGGGAGGAGGTGGCCTCCACCCGCTCCCTGCTCAATACGGCAAAACTTATGGATGAAAACAAGACGCTCTATAAGCTCAAAGAGCTCGAGTATCTGGAGAGGATCTGTGAGAAAGTCGGGGAGATCTCCGTAAACGGCAACGCCGGAATCCTGGAGCAGCTCGGGAAAATGATGGGGAACCAGGACTGAATATAAAAGAATGGTGATGTGTTATACGAAAAGGCAGTTTTTGCATTGCAGGGAACTGCCTTTTCGTTTGTGTGGATATGATTTGGCATTTGGTGAAACTAAAATGAGATTATTATATGGAACGGGTAATCAGGCAAAATTAGCATCGAGGACAAGAAGGCTTGAAAAAATAGGCATAGAGCTGATTGGCCTGAGTGATTTAAAAGCAGAAGGGAAGAAGATACCGGAAATATCAGAGAACGGTAATACACCACTTGAAAATGCAAGGATTAAAGCACATGCGTATTATAACGCTTTCCGGCTGCCGGTATTTTCCTGCGATTCAGGTTTATATTTTGATAATGTACCGGACGAGATTCAGCCGGGTGTCCATGTTCGTAATGTAAATGGAAAATGTTTATCAGATGAAGAAATGGTGGAATATTATGCAGGTCTGGTGAAAAGATATGGGAACCTTGTGGCAAGGTACAGGACTGCAATTTGTTTCATAATGGATGAAAATCATATTTATGAGTTAATGGATTCTTCGCTAGACAGTGAGAAGTTTATTTTAACAGACAAGCCTCATAGTGAAATCAGAAAAAAGGGATTTCCGCTGAATAGCATGTCAATTGATATAAAGACGAATAAGTATTATTATGATTTACCAACAGAAAATAAGGAGCAGTCTGCTGTTGAGGCTGGGTTTTTGTCGTTTTTTAAAAAGGTTTTAAATCTCAATTAGGAATTGATAGGGAAGCAGATGTGATGTCACAGATGGTTTGTATGAGAATTATTGGAAGAGCAGGGTGGAGGGCTGGAGAGACACAAGAAAAGGATATGGGGTGATTGGTATGTTGATTTTGGGAAAACAGATAGATAGGAAATTTGCAAGGACATGAAAATAGCTATTAAATTGATATTATGAAAGACAATATTTTTGAATAAATAAAAGAATTGAAAGTGACGAAATATATAAAAGATAAAAATATATTAGAAAATTGTAAAAAAACATGGAAATTTGTGGAGAAATAGGTTATAATGAATTGGTAGAGATAATTGATGATTATCGGGAGGGAAGCAAGCGTTGATAATTTAGGATTATCTGCGGTTGGTGGAATGGC